>DUEQ01000099.1 GCA_011192085.1 Caldilineae bacterium | reverse complement strand
GCTCCTCTTCACCTATCCCCTCAACGCCTTGCTGATGATCCTCATCCCCATCCTGCTGGGGATCTTCCTTGCCAAAAAGTATGGGCTTTCCTGGCGCTTGTTCATCTTCGGCGCGGCCGCGTTCATCCTGGCCCAATTCTTCCATCTGCCCCTGAACGCCGTCCTCACCCGCATCATTCCGGGCCAGGGCGGCGCGGACCCTAATCTCATGCTTCAGGCGGTCATCTTCGCGGCCACGGCCGCTTTCACCGAGGAGCTGGCCCGCTACTCCGTCCTGCGCAACAAGCTGAAGGACGCCCGCGGCTGGAAGGAGGCGCTCATGTACGGCGCGGGCCATGGCGGCATCGAGGCCATCATCCTCGGCGCGGTGGCCTTCGCCTCCTTCGCGGGCATGATCGCTTTGAAAAACAACCCCGATCAGCTCGCGGGTCTGGAGCCGGACCAGCTGGCCCTGGCCCAACAGCAGTTGACCGCCTACTGGTCAGCCGCGTGGTATGAGTCCCTCATGGGCGCGGTGGAGCGGGGCTTCGCCCTCACCATCCAGATCGCCCTGGCCGTCATGGTCATGCAGGTGTTTCTGCGAGAGAACAAGAACTGGTTGTGGGCCGCCATGGGCTGGCACTGGCTGGTGAACGCGGTCAGCGTGTGGAGCCTGGGACACTTCCAGAACATCCTCATCACTGAGCTCATCGTAGGAGTCTTCGCCCTCACCAGCCTCATGATCATCCTTTTCTTCCGCCCTGTTTCCCACGAAGCCGTTGTGACCAGCGATTTAGGGAACGCAGATGACGCCGAAGGCGACGGATGAACGCAGACAAAATTCGAGTGACGGGTTCAACGGTGCAGGGTGAACCATGAACTGTGAACTCGGAACCCTTTTTCCCTCTGTGTTCCTTGTTGAATGAACAGGAGCGCTTTCGCAGTTGCCAATCGCTTTAGGAGATTACGATGCCCTCACAACTCTTTCTTACCGGCGCAAATCGCGGCATCGGCCTGGCCATCGTGCAGGAGGCCCTGACCCGCGGCTACCGCATCTTCGCAGGCGCACGGCGGCCCCATCAGGCCCGCGAACTCCAGGCCCTGGCCCAATCCCGCCCCGATCAACTCACCCTCATCCCCATCGACGTGTCCGACGATGACAGCATCCAGGCCGCGGCCGATCAGGTGCGAGCTCACGCCGACCGCCTGGATGTGCTTATTAACAACGCAGGCGTTTTCCCTCGCGGGGAGCGGCTGGACAATCTCGATTCTCAAACCATGCTTCGCACCTACCGGGTGAACAGCATAGGTCCCATGATCGTGACCCAGCGCTTCCATCCCCTGTTGCAGGCTGGCTCCAAAGTGCTGAATATCACCTCCCAACTGGGTTCCATCACCCTCCACATGAGCAACCATTACAGCTACAACAGCAGCAAGGCCGCGCTGAACATGCTCACCCGCATCCTGGCCTCGGAGCTGCGTCCCGAGGGCGTTATCGCTGTGGTGGCGCACCCTGGTTGGGTGCAGACCGATATGGGCGGGCCTGCCGCGCCCATATCGCCCGCGGCCTCCGCCCGCGGCATCCTCAACCTGGCGGAGCGGCTCACCCCCGCGGATTCGGGCGAGTTTTTCACCTGGGAAGGGAAGAAGCATCCCTGGTAGGGTTCGTCATGCACCTGGGCGTCATTATCGTCAGCTACAATGTGCGGGACCTACTGCGAGCCTGCTTGCAGTCGGTGCATGAAGACCTCGCGCGCACGCCAGGCCTGACCGCGGAGGTCATTGTCGTGGACAACGCGTCCGCGGATGGCAGCGCGGACATGGTGGCCGAGGAGTTCCCCCTGGCGCGCCTGGTGGCGAGTCAGGAGAATTTGGGATTCGCGCGGGGGAACAATGTGGGATTGCGATTGCTGGGGTTCGGAAGTCAACGATCGGAGGTCGGAGGTCAGAGGTCGGAGGGGGTGTTGTTGCTGAATCCCGATACGGAGCTGCAACCGGGCGCGTTGGCCGAGATGACGGGCTTTCTGGCCTCCCATCCCCGCGCGGGGGGCTGCTGTCCCCGTCTGAATTACGGCGATGGGAGTTTCCAGCACAGCGCGTTTCACTTCCCCGGCATCATGCAGCTCTATCTTGACCTTCATCCCATCCCCCGACTGATGAACTCCCGACTCAATGGTCGTTATCCCCGCCCCCTGTACGAAGGCGACCAGCCCTTCCCTGTCGATTTTGCTCTGGGCGCGGCGCTGCTGGTGCGGGGCGAGGCCATCGACGCCGCGGGCCTGCTGGATGAGGATTACTTCATGTACGCGGAGGAGATGGACTGGCAGATGCGCATCCAGCGGGCAGGATGGCCCATTTACTGCGTCCCCACCGCTCGCGTTACCCATTACGAGGGGCAGAGCGCCCGCCAGTTCCGCCGGGCCATGACCGTGGCCCTGTGGCGATCCCGCCTGCGCTACTACGACAAATATCATCCCGCGTGGAAGCGGCGGTTGGAGCGCTGGCTCATCGACCGGGCCATGAGAGGGCGTCTGGAGGAGGCTCGGGCCGCGCTGGCCGCGGGCGGGGGCGATGCGGGCGAGCTCCGCGACCAGATCGCAGCGTATGAGGAGATTCTGGCGCTTCTACAATCTGGATCAGGGAACGCAGATGACGCTGATTGAAGCGGATTAACGCAGAACTCCCCTTTCACCGATTATCCACGTCATCCACCCACCAGTCAGGGTAAATCACCTCGGTCTCGGCATCCTTCATGAGTTGATCGAGCATCCAGGGGATGTCCAGGGCCTCCTCCGCAGCCCGCACATCCTCGATCTTGGCGGCTGTCTCCACCCGCCGTGGCTGGAACAGGATGCAGGCTTCGTCGTGGGGGAGGATGCTGATGTCGTGGGTGCCGATGTGCTGGGCTTCGGCAATGATCTCCTGCTTGTCGAAGGCGATGAGGGGCCGCAGCACGGGGAAGGCCGCGGCGTCTTCGATGGCGGCCATGTTGGGCAGAGTCTGGCTGGCGACCTGGCCCAGGGATTCGCCCGTGACCAGCGCCCGGGCCCGATGCTTCCACGCCAGCTTGTTGGCGACGCGCATCATCATGCGACGATAGAGGATGGTGCGATAGCGTTCGGGGCAAGCCACGGAGATGATCTCCTGGGCCTGGGAAAAGGCTATCAGGGTGAGCTTGATGCGTCCATGCCATTCGGCCAGGACTTTGGCCAGGGCCCGGGCCTTGCGCACGCTGGCGTCATCGGTCTGGGGCTGGCCGTGGAAGTGAACCAGGTGGAGGGAGAGCCCGCGCTTCATCATGCGCCAAGCCGCGACCGGCGCGTCGAACCCCACGCTGAAGAGCGCGACCCCGCGGCCGCTGGAGCTCACCGGCAGGCCGCCTGGGCCCGGAACTTTGCCCGCGAACAGATACGCCCGGCCCTGCACCACCTCGACGAATACCTCCAGCTCGGGATTCGTGAGATCGACCCGGGCGTGGGAGACCTCCCACACCGCGGACCCCACCTCCCGACCGATGTCCTGCGAGGTGAAGGGATAGCGCTTCTCCGCCCGCTTGGGCCGCACCGCGAAGGATTCGAAGATCAGGCTCTGGACCAGCGCCTGGGCCGCGGCTTTCATGGCCTCCATCTCCGCGTCCACCTCCGCGCCCACGCTGATGTTGACGATGCCAAACACCTTCTGCAGTCGGGCCATGACCGTGGCCGCGTCCTCCCGGCGCAATCCCCGCACCACCAGCCGATTGCGCATGTGCCGCACTCGCGCGCCAGGGATATCTCGCAGGCGTTGGGCGATGTTGCGCTTGAGGATGTTTTCGAAATAGGCCTGATTCCCCCGCTTCAGCGCGATCTCATGGAAATGGATGATGAGGACGGGTTTTTGGGGGATGGCGTTGGGAGGAATGGTCATGAGAGTGAACGGATTATTGCTTCCAGCGATGCTCGTCCGGGCCTTCGCAGCACGTGTCCGCTAGGAGGAACTCGCCTGAGGGGAGGTCGGTCTCCAGCTTGAGGGTGTGGACATGGCCGCCGTAGGCTTCGATGAGGATCTCGGGCGTAAAGACTTGCGCGGGCGGGCCGAAGGCGACCACCCGGCGGTTGAGGAGCATCATCCGGTCGAAGTGCTGTGCGGCCAGGTCGAGATCGTGGGTGGAGACCAGGGCGGTGACCCCGCGGGCTTTGACCAGGTCGAGGATGTCGAGGATGGCTTGCTGGCTGGGCGCGTCCAGGCCCGTGAAGGGCTCATCCAGCAGCAACAGCTCCGCCTCCTGGGCCAGGGCTCGGGCCAGAAACACCCGTTGCTGCTGCCCGCCCGACAGCTCCCCGATCTGCCGCTCCTTCAGTTCCAGCATTCCCACCTGGTTTAACGCGTCCTCCACGATGGCCCAGTCCCCCTTGCGGGGCCAGCGGAACAGCCCGAGCTTGCCGATGCGTCCCATCATGACCACATCGGCCACGGTGGCCGGGAATTCCCAATCGATCTGGCTGCGCTGGGGCACGTACGCGATGCAGATATGGCCGCCCGGCGGCTCGCCGAAGATGCGGATTTCCCCCGAGGCGGGGCGGATGATGCCGCTGATGGCCTTGAACAGGGTGCTTTTTCCCGCGCCGTTGGGGCCAACCACGGCCACGCGCTCATTGGGCTGCACCTGGAAGGTAACATGGTCCAGGGCTAGGACGTTGTTGTAGCTCACCACCACATCGCGCACATCCAGCGCGGGTGCGCCGGGCGCATGTGTGTGATGGGTGTACGTGAGCTTTTTCAGGACGTCGGGCATGGCGACAATGACCCTCAAATCGGGATGAGCTGTGGATAACTTCGTTTGAACCTGTGGATAACCTGGGAGTTATGCACAGTTCAGCACGAT
>DUEQ01000098.1 GCA_011192085.1 Caldilineae bacterium | reverse complement strand
TAATCATTAGCCTTTGGTTATCAATACTTGTCGAGGTGTTATGAAGCTTCTAGGTTCTGTTTCCGTTTTTCCGTCCATTCCCGAGCGCCTGGCTCGGCTCCATGAACTGGTCTACAACCTGTGGTGGTCGTGGTCGCCGCGGGCATTGAAGTTGTTCGAATCCATCGATCCTCTCCTGTGGGAGGAGGTGAACCATAATCCGGTCAAGCTCCTGCGAATGGTCTCGCCCGAGCGCCTGGAGCTGCTGGCGAAGGACAGGGATTTTCTGGAGTTGTATGATGATGTCATCACCGCCTTCGATGCGTACATGCATCCGGAAAGCACCTGGTTCAGCCGCACCTATCCCGACCATCAAGATAAGACCATCGCCTATTTTTCGGCGGAGTTCGGCCTGCACGAGTCGCTGCCCATCTACTCGGGCGGTCTGGGCATCCTCTCGGGCGATCATTGTAAGTCGGCCAGCGATCTTGGCCTGCCCTTTGTGGGGGTTGGTTTCTTGTATCCGCAAGGGTATTTTACTCAACGCATTGCGGAGGATGGCACGCAGGAGGCCATTTACGAGCGTCTTGATTTCTCCGATGCGCCAGTGACCGCGGCCACGGGCCCGGACGGGCGAGAGGTGATCATCAGTGTGGAGTTGCCTGGACGCAATGTCTACGCGCGGGTATGGCGGATTCAGGTGGGACGCATCCCTCTGTTCCTATTGGACACCAACGTGGAGATGAACGCGGAGCCAGATCGGGAGCTCGCGGCGCGGCTCTACGGCGGCGATCACGAGATCCGCATCGCGCAGGAGATCGTGCTGGGTATCGGCGGCGTGCGCGCGCTGCGGGCGTTGGGCATCCAGCCCGCGGTCTTTCATATGAACGAGGGACATTCCGCGTTCCTCAGCCTGGAGCGGGTGCGGGAGCTGGTGCAGGAGCATCAGCTCACCTTTTTCCAGGCTCAGCAGGTGGTGATGGCCAGTTCGGTGTTCACGACGCATACGCCCGTGCCCGCGGGCAATGACGCGTTCTCGTTCGACCTCGTGGATAAGTATTTCCGCATGTATTGGGGGCAGATGAGGTTGGACCGCATCGGGTTTATGAATCTGGCCCGATGGCAGACGCCCTGGGGGGAGATGTTCAGCATGACGGTGCTGGCGCTTCGCTTCGCCGCGTATGCGAACGGGGTGAGCGAGCTGCACGGACATGTGGCCCGCAGGATGTGGTCGGGCCTGTGGCCGGGCCTGCCAGTGGACGAGGTTCCTATCACCCACGTGACCAATGGCGTGCATACGGGCACCTGGCTTTCGCCCGAGTTGGCCGAGCTTTACGATGAATATCTGGGCGCGGAGAACTGGCGAGAGGAGCCGGACATCATCGCGGCCTGGGACAAGATCGAGGACATTCCGGACGAGGTGCTATGGAAAAAACGCCAGAAGCTCCGCCATCTCGCGCTGGATTTCCTGCGAGATCGGGTGGCGCGGCAGCGTCGGCGTTATGGCGATTCACCAGCTCAGGTGGAGGCTGCATATCAGCTCTTCAATCCCGATGCGCTGACCATCGGCTTTGCCCGGCGTTTCGCCACCTACAAACGGGCGACGCTCATCTTCCACGACATCGAACGCATCAAACGCATTCTCAAGGATCCCGAGCGGCCCGTGCAGATCATCTTCTCGGGCAAAGCTCATCCCGCGGACGAGCCGGGCAAGGCGCTGATCAAGCGGGTTCACCAGCTCGCCAATACGCCCGAGTTTCTGGGAAAAATTATCTTCGTTGAGAATTACGACATGAATATCGCTCGCCACCTGGTGCAGAGCGTGGACCTGTGGCTGAATACGCCTAGGCGTCCCAATGAGGCCAGCGGCACCAGCGGACAAAAGGCTGCGCTCAACGCCACGCCCAATTTTTCGGTGCTGGACGGTTGGTGGGTGGAGGGCTACAACGGCGAGAATGGTTGGGTCATCGGCGAGGATCGGGAGTATAAGAATGTGCAAGTGCAGGATGAGGCGGACGCCCAATCGTTGTACAACACCCTGGAGCGGGAGATCATCCCCACCTTCTTCAATCGCGACATCGACGGCGTGCCTCGGGAATGGGTGAAGCGGATGAAGGCCTCGGTGCGTTATTGCGCCCCGCGCTTCTCTATGAGCCGTCAGGTAAAGGATTACATGAACCTACTCTATTTGCCCGCGGTGGAGGCGGGTTCCAGGATGCAGTCGGATGATTTTGCCGCGGCTAAGGCCTTGGCCGCCTGGAAGGAGGATATTTATCGCAGTTGGGGGCAAGTGCACATCGCTGCTGAATCGCCGAGCATGGAACGGCTGCGCATGGGGGATTGCATTGATCTAACGGCCCACGTTTTTCTCGGGTCAATTTCGTCGGAGGATGTGGCTGTGGAGATTGTATGGGGCGTGCGCGATGGCGAAGGCGAAGATTTGGCCGATATCCATGTCATCCCCATGACGATGGAGGGCGCTCAGCCCGATGGGAGGATAAAATATACTGGCCGGCTATGCTTTGATGCCAATGGCAAATTTGGCTATGGCATTCGCATGCTCCCCATCCATCCCTATCTGAACAATCGCTTTGAGATGGCGTT
>DUEQ01000097.1 GCA_011192085.1 Caldilineae bacterium | reverse complement strand
GGTTGCGGGCGGCGCCGTGGGGGTTGCGAGCGGCGGGGTGGGACTGGGTGCGGGCGTGGGCGTAGCGGGCGGCGAGGTTTGCATCAGGCCCACGGCGCGGCGAGGGGCGATATCCGCCAGGGTGAAGGCGATCGCGAGGGAGAGCGCGGCCAGGGCGAGCACGCGTTTTGGCGGCAACGATCGTTGCAGGGAGCGATGGAAAAGGGGCATGGCGCTCAGTGTCGTGACCGGAAGGAATGGAGGTAAATGCTGACGAGTCCCAACAGGAGCATGAGGATGAGGATGGTGACGCCGACCGGCACGCCGCTGTCGAACCGGAGCCAATGGGGGGAGACGCTGACTTTCTGAAAGGTGACGAAGGGTTGGTTGAGGGTGTTGGGGGCGGGCGTAGGGGAGAGGAATGGCGCTGCCAGGGCATGCGATGGCGCAACCAGCCTGACCATGCCCGTGATGCAGACGCCGCTGAAAAAGAGCCAGATGAGAAGCGCGGGCCGATGGTTCATGAAGAGGGCGTCGTCAGGGCAGCACCAGTAGCGGATCGATGAGATAGCCGTAATCGCGTATCTCGAAATGCAGATGCGGGCCGGTGGAATTGCCCGTCGTCCCCACGCGTCCGATGATCTCCCCTTTTTGCACGATATCGCCCGACTGTACATAATACTCGCTGAGGTGCGCGTAGAGGGTGATGTAATCGATGCCGTGGTCGATGATGACGCGATACCCATAACCGATTTCGCTCCACCCCGCTTTCACCACCCGCCCCATATCCGCTGCATAGACGGGCGTCCCCAGGGGGGCGGCCATGTCCAGCGCCATGTGTTTGCCATGCTTGAAGCGCTGGCTGATCCAGAAGCTGCCGCGAGGCAAGGGCCAGATGAATTCGCCGTCACCGTACCACCACCCATCCCGTCTGGGCTGAGCGACATGGACTTCCTCGGGGGAGCGATAGCGGCTGCGGGCGTGGGGAATGAGCAGGGTCTGACCCGCTTGCAGGGTGCGGGCGTCGGACGCCAGATGATTTTCGGGGACGGCCATCAGCGTTTGAGGGGTGACGCCATACCATGCCGCGATCTGCTCCAGGGTCTGGCCCGCCTTGACGATATGGCAGAGGTCGGTGAGCGCGGGGATGACGATGCGCTGGCCCGGGATCAACCGCATCACCTCGTCCCCGCTCTCCGTACGCACGCACGACATGCTCTTCACATCCCGTCCGAATTCAACGGCCAGGTCCGCCAGGGTGTCACCCGGCTTGATGGTGTAATGGAAGCGTTCGGTCAGGGGGTTGGCGTCCTGCGCTTTCGCTGTTTGGGATGTCTGAGGCCAGGCGAGCTGGAGAGTTAGAAAGGGCAGAAACAAGCGCGTTCCGGCGCTATCGCGTCGCGCGTCGGGCTCGGGGGAGGGCGCAGGCGTTGCCGCAGGGGGCAAGGCCGCGGGCGC
>DUEQ01000096.1 GCA_011192085.1 Caldilineae bacterium | reverse complement strand
CGTGGGGGTGGGAGTTTCTGTGGGAGCGAGGGTGGGGGTCAGCGTAGGGGAAGGGGTGGGCGTCGGCGTGGATGTGACTGTGGACGTGACCGTGGGGGTGGCTGTGGGCGTGCTGGTGCTCGTGGGCGTGACGGTCGGGGTGAGCGTTGGGGTGGGGGTCGCCGTCGTTGTCGGCGTAGAGGTGACGCTCGGGGTGGACGTGGGCGTGGAGGTGGGAGTCAGGGTGGCGGAGGGAGCGGACGTGGGGGATGGAGAGGGCGTCCAGGTGGGCGATGGGGTGGGCGAGGGCGCGTCCGTAGGCGTGGCGGTGCGCACAGGAGTTACGGTGATGACGCCGAAGTTGGGCGTGGGTGTGGCAGGCGTCTGACCTGGCCCCATCAGGCGCAACCCCAGAATCAACGCCAGCAAGCCCACGATGAAGACCGCCAGGGCGACGAGAAGGGTGACGAGAAGGGGATGGATGGGAGGGTTGGATGTGTTCATGACGAAAACGCGTGGACTCCCTCTACAAGAAGTCTGTTACCGACGAGCAAACGACCAGGCGACCAAACGACCAGACGCCCCCCTTAGTAACGCAGAAAAGCGCCGATGGATGCACCCGCTTTTTCCAGGGGATTGTCCGCGCCCAGCACAAGGACCTGAGCGCCCTGAGCGATGGCCCGGCGGGCGATGTTGTTCACGGGGTCCACTATGGGCCGCATGTCGCCGCCGCACAGGGGGCAATGGTCGCTCTCGGTTGCGGTGAGATAATTGCAGTTGAGGCAGCGCTTGACGACGCCTTCGGGGGGCGCGTAGTGCTCGGTGAAGAGAAGCTGATAGACCTGGCCTTGCTGCAATGCTTCCAGGGTGGCGTCCAGGCCCATCACGGCCATCTCCCCCTTGCTGGCCTGCACCACCAGGTCCTCAGCCAGAGCACAGGTGCGATGAGCGTAGGCCTGGCGGGCCAGCTCCTCGGCCTTTTCCCGCACTTCGAGCAGGGAGGCGTCGGGTTCCAGAGGCATGGTTCCAATGACCAGCTTGCGCAGGTGATGGGGCAGCATCTCCTGGAACTGGACCACGGTGCCGCGCGAGCCCGCCAGAATGAGTTGCTGCCAATCATACTGACGAGTGAAGCTGTCGGTGAGTTCCACAAAACTTTTCAGATTGCTGCGCGCGGCCTCATCTTCGTGTCGCTGATAGCGGGACGCGGCCCAACCGCCCTGCTTGTGGCGCTTGACGTCCTCGCCCAACGCGCCCACGACCTCTTCCAGCTCGCCCAGGTGAAATGCGTAAAAGCGAACGCCCTGCCTGTCAACGGCCACGACGCCCAACCGCCCGTAGATGTTCAGCAGGTCTACCAGCTTGCGCACCAGGGAGCGTCGGGCCACGGTGACCGCGTTCTCTACGGGCACATTCAGGGTGAAAACGCGCCAGAACCCCTTTTTCTGGCAGGAAAAACACACGATGCTGCGGGCCTGCCGATCATATTCCAGGTCCACGAAACGCTCGATCCGCGCCTTATCGGCGGGGTCCGCCTCGGTGGCGCTTTCCAACAGGCTGCGCAACGCGAGCTTATACGCCTCAGGCGTGGTGGTGCAGGGGTCGACGTTGAGGTAAAGGCTGAGCACAGGACTGTCTGAGCCATCGAATTCAACCAGTTCGCGTAGATCGGCTTCACGAATCATGACATCCTCCTGTGGAATGTGTTGGGGGATTGAGAGAAAGGCGGACGACCGTCCCCGGATCGGCGTGAAAAAGACCCGGCAGGGCGATGGGACGCGTATGCAGCAAAGCGGGGAGGGGTGAGCGAGGCGTCGGCTCCATAAAAAAACGGCGGTCGCCTTCAGACGCGTAGGGTCTCAAAAGGCGCCGCCAATGTTCAACCAAGGCAGAAGGGGTTGGCGTTGGCTTGCATAAAGTTAGATGGGGGAGAAGCCTTCAGGCGGAGGAACGGGCCTGAAGCGAAAGAGGGCGCCAACGTGTCAAAAAGCGTTCGATAGCATTCATCCAGACGCAGTGGGCATCGAGGACCGCAACATCTTCTCCTCATGTCTCCCAACTACAGCTTAGCAGGAGTTGGCGGGGTTGTCAAGGCAGGGAAAAAAGGGAGCCAGCAAATGTTGCATGCGGCGAGGCTTTCCTAGGATAATGGTGTCACTCTCATCCCGTCTCCCATCCCATGCAACGCTTATCCCTCTATTTCACCGCTCCTTCCCAGGTCGAGGTCCGCTCAGAGCCCCTGCCCGCGGGGAAGCCGGACCAGGTGCTGGTCGCGGCCCGATTCTCCGCTATCAGCGCGGGCACCGAGATGCTCATCTATCGGGGCCAGGCTCCCGAGGACATGGCCGCGGACGCGACCATCGACGATCTGACCGGCTCGCTCGCCTTTCCCCTCAAATATGGTTACAGCCTGGCGGGTCAGGTGATCGATGTCGCGGATAAAGGGAGTCGGGCGTGGATCGGGCGCTGGGTGTTCGCTTTTCATCCCCACGAAAGCCACTTCTGGGTGAACCCCGCCTCGTTGCACCCCCTGCCGCCCGACCTGCCGCCCGAGGATGCGCTCTTTCTGCCCAACATGGAGACCGCGGTCAACTTTCTGCAAGACGCCGAGCCCCTGATTGGGGAGCAGGTGGTGGTCTTCGGACAAGGAGTCGTGGGGCTGCTCACCACCGGACTGCTGGCCCGGACGCCACTAGCCCAGCTTCTCACCCTGGATCGCTATCCCCTGCGACGGGAGATGAGCCTGGCCTGGGGCGCGGATGCCAGCCTCGACCCGACGGAGCCGGACATCCTGGCGCGTTTACAAGAAGCCCTGCGCGATCATGACCCCGCAGGCCGGGCCGATCTCAGCATGGAGCTTTCGGGCGCGCCCGACGCCCTGCAACAAGCCATCGACATCACCGGCTTCGCGGGCCGGATCCTCATCGGAAGCTGGTATGGACGCAAGCCCATGCGCCTAAACCTGGGAAGCGACTTTCATCGCAACCGCATCCGGCTGATCAGCAGCCAGGTAAGCACCCTCGCACCCCGGCTGCGCGGGCGCTGGAGCAAGGCCCGGCGGCTGCGCATCGCGTGGGACTGGCTGGCGCGGCTCCATCCCGCGGAGCTAATCACCCATCGCGTGGCCTTCGACCAGGCTCCACAGGCCTACGCCCTCCTCCACACCCAACCCCAGGAACATCTCCAAATCATCCTCCAATATCCTACGAAAGACTAACCCTCCCATGTACACCCTATCCATCCAACGCAGCTTCGTCGCCCGACATTACCTCATTGGCGGCGACTGGGGCCCGGAAAACAACCTTCACTCCCACTTCTACCGATTGGAAGCCACCCTGGAAGGTTTCGAGCTGGACCAGCACGGGTATCTCGTGGACATCGTCCATGTCGAAGCCCTGCTCGATGACCTCGTAGCCCGCTATCGCGACCAAACCCTGAACGATCTACCCGAGTTCCAGGGACTGAATCCCAGCATCGAACACTTCTGCCGCATCGTCGCTCAGCGCCTCTCCGACGGGCTACGCTCCCCCAACATCTGCGCGGTGCAAGTTCGCATCTGGGAAAACGCCATCGCATCCGCATCCTATCGCCTGGAAAGACCTTGTGAGTAAGTGAGATGCGTATCGGCTTCGTCATCTACGGCAGCCTGGAAACCCGGTCGGGCGGGTATCTGTACGACCGCAAGCTGGTCGCCTACCTGCGCCAGCAGGGCGACGAGGTCATCTTGTTCTCCCAACCCTGGCGAAACTACGCTCGCCGCATCCTGCACAACTTCGATGGGGCCTGGGCAGACGCCATGGCACGCGCCCGGCTGGACATCCTCATCCAGGATGAACTCAATCACCCCTCCCTGTTCCTGCGCAACCGCGATCTGCGAACGCGCGTCCCCGCGCCCATCATGGCGCTGGTGCATCATCTGCGCAGCGACGAAGCCCACGCCCCCCCGCTCATGCCCCTCTACCGGGCTGTGGAGGCCCGCTACCTGCGCTCGGTGGATGGATTCATCTACAACAGTCGCTCCACCCAGGCCTCGGTTCTGTCCCTGGCCGGGATAGAGCGCCCAGGCGTGGTCGCCTACCCTGGCCGCGAGGCCCAGGCCCCTCCCCTTTCCGAGGCCGACATCCAGGCCCGGGCGCAGCAGCCCGGTCCCCTGCGCCTCCTGTTCGTGGGCAACCTCATCCCCCGCAAGGGCCTGCACATCCTGCTGGACGCGCTGGCCCACCTGCCGTCCGCCATGGCCCAGCTCACAGTCGTGGGCGACGCCGCGCTCAACGCCAGGTACAGTCGCCATGTGCGGGCCCAGGCCCGACGGCTGGGGCTGGAATCCCGCATCGACTGGCGCGGGCCCGTGTCTGACGCGGTCCTGCACCAGCTCTACGCCTCGCACCACGCGCTGGCCGTGCCCTCGCAACATGAGGGGTTCGGCATCGTTTATCTCGAAGCCATGGGTTACGGCCTCATTGCCGTGGGCTCGGAAGCGGGCGGCGCGGGCGAGATCATCCGCCCGGGCGAGACGGGCCTGCTCATCCCTCCGGGCGATGCAGACGCGCTGGCCACGCGGCTGTGGTGGCTGCATCAGCATCGGCGGGAAATGGGGCACATGGGCGTCGCGGCCCGCCAGACCTGGTTGACGCACCCCACCTGGGAGGAAACCGCCGCGCGCATTCGCGCCTTTCTCATCGAGATGAGCCATGCCTCCCTACGATGATTTTCAACGCTATCTCGCGGCCAAGGTCGCGGTGGATGACCGGGCGCTGAACAAGGATGTGTGGGCGAGGTTGGCCGATGGCGTGCGTCCGCTGCACGCCCGCCCCTTGCGCGTGCTGGAGATGGGCGCGGGCATCGGCTCCATGGCCCAGCGCCTGTGGCGATGGCGACTCCACCCGCACATCCTCTACACCGGCGTGGACGTCTCCCCCCAGAACATCATCCACGCCCGGCAGACCTTACGGGCCTGGGCCCGACGCCAGGGCGCAAGCGTGCTGGAGACCCAGACAGGCTTTGTGATGCACACCCCCCAGCGCCAGATGACCCTCAGCCTGGCCGCGGAGGACGCGCTGACCTTCGTGCAGCGCCCGGAGCAGCAGGCCGCGTGGGACCTGCTCATCGCCCACGCGTTCCTCGACCTGGTAGACATCGCCACCGCGCTGCCCCGGCTGCTGGCGACGCTGGAACCGGGCGGCTTCGGCTACTTCACCATCAACTTCGACGGCCTCACCCTCTTCGAGCCCACCCCCGACGAGACGTTCGAAGCCCGGCTCATGACCCTGTATCATCGCTCGATGGACGCGCGGTTCATCGACGGGCGGCCAGCGGGCGATAGCCGGACGGGACGGCGTCTGTTCGCCCAATTGCAAAAAGCGGGGACCAGAGTCCTGGCCGCGGGCGCGTCCGATTGGGTGGTCATCCCTCGCGAGGATGGCTATCCCGACGACGAAGCCTACTTCCTCCACGCCATCATCCACACCGTACACCGCGAGCTGGCCGGACATCCTGAGCTGGATCGGGCGCAGGTGGATGCATGGGCGCAGATGCGTCACGCTCAAATCGAACGGGGAGAACTCCTCTACATCGCCCACCAATTGGATTATCTCGTCAAACGCGAAGGTTCTCAACAAGG
>DUEQ01000095.1 GCA_011192085.1 Caldilineae bacterium | reverse complement strand
GATTGTGATCGATGAAGTAGTAGGTCTGTTAATTACCCTGGCGGGCCGGCCACGCCAACTCGGATGGGTGATAGGGGGATTGCTTTTTGTGCTAAATTGAAGTAAACTTACAAATGTAGGTTTTGAAGCGCGTCAGGCGGTGATCATCGACGACGCGTTTTTCGTTCCTCCTGGCAACCCGCGCTGTGCTGCCCGCAGCGTTTTTCATTTTCTTTCCTCTCGCCAATTCCTTTCCTTTCGCCCCAAAGCGCCAAGGAGGTGGTTGCCATACGTATAACCTGATAGCCGTCCAGGGGGCGGGATGGCGCCCGCGCTCCGGGTGCGATGTGCGCGCCTGGGTGGCGCGCGGCGCATGCTCCTGTATGTTGAGAAGCTCTTTATTGCGTCATCAGGCCTTCATTCCTTTTTCTCAATTCCAGGAGGAACTCATGAGTCAAGAACCCAAAAAGATTGAAGTCGGCGCGGTCGAATATGAGCGCGTAGGCGAGGAGTATCTCGAGAAGCGATCCCTTCAACGCAAGGCTGGCTGGGTGCTGCTGTGGGGGCTGGGGGTTGGCGCCGTGATCTCAGGCGATTACTTCGGTTGGAATTTCGGGCTTGCCGCTGGGGGGTTCTGGGGGTTGGCCATCGCCACCGTGGCCATGGCTGTCATGTACATCACCATGATGTTCAGCCTGGCGGAATTATCCACGGCCTTGCCTCATGCTGGCGGGCCGTATTCTTTCGCCCGGCAGACCATGGGGCCTTGGGGCGGCTATCTCACTGGCTTGGCTGTAGTCATCGAATATGTGATCACGCCCGCGGTCATCGTCGTGGGCATTGGCGGCTATCTGCACGCCATCTGGCCCGCGGTGCCCCTGTGGGTGTGGTGGATTGCCGCCTACGCCATCTTCGTGGGCATCAACATCTGGGGGGTGGAACTCACCCTGAAGGTGTCGCTGGCCGTCACCATCATCGCCACGCTGGTGCTCTTCATCTTCTATGTAACCGCGCCCCTTTCCGGCGCCTGGAGCTGGGATAAGCTCTTCAACATCGAGCCCGCGCCCGGCCATTCCGCCACGGGCCTGCCCTTCGGCTGGTTTGGCGTCTTCGCCGCGCTCCCCTTCGCCATCTGGTTTTATCTGGCCATCGAGGAGCTGCCTCTGGCCGCGGAGGAGGCCGAGGATGTGAGCCGAGACATGCCCAAGGCCATGATCCTGGGCATCGCCGCCCTGGTGCTGCTCTCCTTCCTCACCCTCATCTTCAACTCGGGCGTGGGCGGCGGCGCCAAGGCCATCGGCGTCTCCGACGCACCCCTGGCCGAGGGTTTCCAGGCGGTGTTTGGCTTTGGCGCCGCCTCCATTATCCTCACCCTCATCGGCCTGACGGGCCTCATCGCCAGCTTCCATTCCATCATCTATGCGTATGGCCGCCAGATCTTCGCGCTCTCCCGCGCAGGGTACTTCCCCCGCTTCTGGTCGCTGACCCTGGAAGGCCGACATACGCCCTATGTGGCCCTCATCGGCGGCGCGCTCTTCGGCCTCATCGTCGCCTTCATTTTGGATAAATGGGGCTCGGGCATCTTGGGCGCGGCCCTGTTGAACATGGCTGTGTTCGGTGCGGTCATCTCCTACGTGCTGATGATGGTCAGCTACATCATCTTCAAGCGCCGCAAGAATGTGGAGCGCCCCTACGAGAGCCCCGGCGGCGTCCTCTTCGCCTGGATCTCCCTGATCCTGGCCGCACTGGCCGCCATCTCCACCCTGGCCAACCCCGATTATCGCCCGGGCGTCTATGGCGTGGCCGTCTTCTACATTCTGGGCATTATCTACTTCTGGGTGTACGGCCGGCATCAGTTGGTGGCCGATGCGCCTGAGGAAGAGTTCGCCCTCATCGAGGAGGCGGAGAGAGAGTTGGCCTAGCCGCGACGTGCAATCTCGTCCGAAAGGGGGTACAATAGTGATGCGCGGGACGCCCGATCACCGACCTCCGCTCTCAGACCTCGGCTCTGCCGTCCCCGCATCACGATGTCCCTTTTCCCGTCCCTCAGTTCCTTTTAAGGAGAACGTTCTATGGCATCCGTTCAAATGATTGCTCTGGGCATGGTGGAGACGCGTGGGCTGGTCGGCGCGATCGAAGCAGCCGACGCCATGGTCAAAGCCGCCAACGTCAAGCTCATCGGCAAGGAATACATCGGCGCGGGCTATGTTACGGTAATGGTGCGCGGCGATGTAGGCGCGGTGAAAGCCGCCACGGACGCGGGCGCGGCCGCGGCTCAGCGCGTGGGCGAACTCATCAGCGTCCATGTCATTCCTCGCCCCCATGGCGATGTGGAAGGCATTCTGCCGCATCTGGAAGAGTAGCCTGTTTCGAAAATAAACGATAGACGATAGGCCATCGACGATGGACGATGGAGAAGGATGACGGCTATCCTCTCTCGTTTATCGTCCATCGTCTTGTCACCGGTATTGGCGCGGACTGGCCCGCCGCCGAACTGATTACTGAATACGGATTACATGTCCGCCACGCCTCGCGACATGATCAGCGTCGGCATCGACGTTGGCACCACCACGACCCAGGTCGTCTTCTCGCACCTTACCATTCTGGATGCGGCCCGAGCCGGACAGGCCCCTCGCATCCGCATCCAGGCCCGAGCCATCCTCTATCAGAGTCCCATCCACTTCACCCCCCTCATCTCCGAAGAGGAGGTGGATGTGGAGAGGCTCTCCGACCTGGTGCGGGAGGAGTACCTGCGGGCGGGCATCTCTCCCAGCCAGATCGAGACGGGAGCGGTTATCATCACCGGTGAAACAGCTCGAGCCCAGAACGCGGACGCGATCCTCCATGCCCTCGCCGACCTGGCCGGGGATTTCGTGGTCACTGTGGCCGGGCCCAACGTGGAGGCCCAGATCGCCGGGAGGGGCTCGGGCGCAGCCGCCTACTCCGCGGAGCACTACACCCAGGCGGTCAATGTGGACGTGGGCGGAGGCACGGCCAACGCTGCCATCTTCCGCATCGGCGAACACATCAGCTCCTCGGCCATGGCCGTGGGCGGCCGCCAGATCGAGATCGAACGCTCCTCGGGCATCGTGCGACGCATCCCCCCGCCCGGTCGCAAAATCATCCAGGCCCTGGACCTGCCCATCCAGGAGGGCGCGCCCGCGACGCTGGAGGACTTGCGGCGCTTTTGCAACGTCATGGCCGACCTCATCGCGGATCTGGCCACGGGCCAGGTCAGCGATCTGGGACGCCAACTGCAGCTTACCCCGCCCCTGCAAGAGGCGGAAAACACCCGGGTGACCTTCTTCTCCGGCGGCGTCGCAGCCTACTACTACGATCCCATCCCCATCACCTCGCTGGCCGACGTCACCATCCACGACGATGTGGGTCCGCTGCTGGCCCAATCCATGCGTCTCAACCGGCGCATCCAGGCCCTCAACGTCCAGCGTCCCCGACAGACGCTGCGGGCCACGGTGTTGGGCGCGGCCAGTCAGACCGTGACCCTTAGCGGCAGCACCATCTGGGCGGAGCGAGCCATCCTGCCTTTGCGCAATCTCCCCGTCATCCGCCCCCGCATCCTCTCGCCCCAACCGACTCCCGCGGCCATCCGCAAAGCCATCGCCTACGCGGTCCAGCGCTGGGACATCGATCCCCAACGGCAGATCATCGCCCTGGCCCTGGAACTGCCTGACCACATGGACTTCGCCATGCTTCAGACATTGGCCCAGGGCGTGGTGCAATGGGCGGGAGAGGCCCTGACGCCGGGCCGTCCTCTGGTCCTCATCGTGGAGCGGGACTACGCCCAGGCGTTGGGCCAGACCATCAAAGCCATGCGTCCCGACGTCCCCCTGGCAGTCATCGACCAGGTGGGCCTAGGCGAAGGCGACTTCATCGACATCGGCGAACCCATGCTCGATGGCCGCGTCGTGCCTCTGTCGGTGAAGACTCTGATTTTTTATGAATAGTTTTGTTCACGGTTCAAAGGTCACTATTCTCAG
>DUEQ01000094.1 GCA_011192085.1 Caldilineae bacterium | reverse complement strand
TTGCGAGATGGAAAAGAAGTGGAGATGCGCGTTCAATATCCATTATACAGAAAAGGCGTCGCCTTCGTCAATAGGAGCGCGAAGGACGCATTTCCCTGCCCCTCGCCCATGGTCTCTGGCCAGCGCTAGCCCAAGCGCATCTTTGCAGACCATTCCAATGTCCCCTTCAACGCAGCGTCGCCCACGAGATGGAGATGCCGGGAGGCCCAGGAGAGGTCGGGAAGGGCGCGCCAGGGAAGGTTGGGCCAGCCGCACAGGTACATGAACTAGCCGCTGGAAAGTCCAGTCCGCGGGGATGTCGGCGCAAGGAACCCCGGTGCGCCGAGAGAGGGGCAGATTCAGGGTGCGTAGCCGGGGCTCCATGGCGGCGTCGGTCCGGGCCCAGCTCAGGGACAGGTCGAAAATGAGCGATTCGCGGTCCATGGCGTCATTATAGCATTTGCCGTCGACCGGCGATTTTGCGTCCGTTCCATCTCAGAGTAGAATGCCTCACAGTCCATGACGGATGAGGTCTTGCCTATGTCTATTTCGGAACATCTCGAAACCCTCGCGCTTCTGGAAACGAATCTGGATGATATGTCGGCAGAGTGGCTCGGGCCGCTGTTGGAGCAGTTGCTGGCGGCTGGGGCGCTGGACGCCTGGTTCACATCCATTCAGATGAAGAAGAATCGTCCCGCGGTGCAGCTCAGCGTGCTGTGCAAGCCCGACCGCGCGCCTGAGCTCCGGGCGTTGATCTTCGCCCACACATCCACGCTGGGCGTCCGCCAACAGCGGGTGCAGCGGTACAGTCTACCCCGACGCATGGTGCGCGTGGAGACGCGTTACGGCTCCGTCCGCGTGAAGCTGGCTGAATATGCGCCAGGTCGCTGGAAGGCCGCGCCTGAGTTCGAGGATTGTGCGGCTGCGGCCAGGACCCATGACGTTCCCCTGGCGCAAGTGTATCGAGCGGCGTTGACCGCGTTGGGCGATGTGCATGAGGGTGCTCAGTGAGGCCTTTTGTCGCCATGCATCTCACACGCACGCAACGCGCCCTGTTGGCCGCAATCCCGCTGCTTTTTCTGGGGCTGTTCTTTTTCTACCCCATTCTGGTCATTTTCAGGATCAGTTTGTTTCCGGCGGGGCGTTTCGACGCGGCCAGCCTGCGCGTGCTGTGGGAGAAGCCCTACTACCTGCGGGTGGTTTGGTTTACCATCTGGCAGGCTGCGGCCAGTACGTTGGGCGCGCTGGCGTTAGGCCTGCCCGCGGCCTATCTCTTCGCCAAGTTTCGCTTTCCGGGGAGGAATCTGCTGCGGGCGCTGGTGACGCTGCCCTTCGTTATGCCGACGGTGGTGGTGGCGACCGCGTTCATCGCGCTCATCGGGCCGCGAGGGCTGGTGAATCAATGGCTCATGACGCTGTTCGATCTGCCTAAGCCGCCCATCCGGCTCCTGCACACCCTTTGGATCATCCTCCTGGCGCATGTGTTCTACAATACGTCGGTGATCATCCGCATGGTGGGCGGGGTTTGGGCGAATATGGATCCGCGGTTGGAGGCGGCGGCCGCGGTGCTGGGCGCGGGGCCGTGGCGGCGGGCCCGGCACATCACGCTGCCCCTGCTGTTCCCCGCCATCCTGGCTGCGGGCCTGCTGGCTTATCTCTTCAATTTTACATCGTTCGGGGTGATCTTGATTCTGGGCGGACCGCGGTTCGCGACCATCGAGGTGGCGATCTATCGCACCGCGGTGCGATTGTTCAATCTGCCTGTGGCCGCAGCCCTCTCCATCCTGCAAATGGGTTTCACCCTGGCCATGATGGCGGTTTACACGCGGTTGCAGCGACGCATGACCGCGCCCATCGAGTTTCAGTCGGCGCAACGGACGCAGCGGCCCCTGCGCACGGCGGGAGAGAAGCTGTTGGCATGGATGATTTTCACCACGCTGGCGGTTTTTCTGCTGTCGCCTTTACTGGCTCTGGTGGCGCAATCGTTCCGCATGGGTGATGGCGTGGGGCTGGCCTCTTATCGGGCGCTGTTCGAGAATCGGACCGGCTCTATTTTCTTCGTCACACCCATTGAAGCGGCCCGGAATTCCCTGGCTTTCGCTCTGGTCACCATGCTGTTGTCGGTGATCATTGCTCTGCCGGCGGCTTATCTGCTCAGCGAGCCCAACCGGGAGGGTTTCTCCCTGGCTCGGTTGCTGGACCCCTTGTTCATGTTGCCGTTAGGGACCAGTGCGGTGACTCTGGGTTTCGGCTACATCGTAGCCCTGAATCGCCCGCCCCTGAATCTGCGCACGAGTCTGCTCATCGTGCCCATCGCGCATACGCTTATCGCGTTTCCCTTCGTGCTGCGATCCATCCTGCCCGTGCTGCGGGGGATGAATCCTCACCTGCGGGAGGCGGCGCAGGTGCTGGGCGCCAGCACGCTGCGGGTGCTGCGCCATATCGATCTGCCCATCCTGCGAAGGTCACTGCTGGTGGGCGTGGTGTTCGCATTCACCATCAGCATGGGCGAGTTCAGCGCCAGTTTGCTGGTGTCCCGGCCGCAGTTTCCCACGCTGCCAGTGGCGATTTATCGGCTGCTGGGCCAGCCGGGCCGGGCGAATTTCGGGCAGGCTTTGGCCATGAGCGTCATCCTGATGACGGTCACCGCCGTGGGGTACATTCTCATCGAGAATCTGCGCTACGGCAGGGAGGAGTTTTAGTTTGCAAGTGGCAGGTCGCAGGTAGGTAGCAAGTTGTTTTTGGCAGAATTACATACAACCTGCGACACATGGTTTCAA
>DUEQ01000093.1 GCA_011192085.1 Caldilineae bacterium | reverse complement strand
GCTGCTGAATCTAATGAGAGAATAATCGCTTCATATCCAACGCTTGAATGTCAGAATTTGGGTTTGTAGCGTAAGTTGGGGCACAATTGGGGTGCAATCTATCCTCCATCACATCACCCCAAAACACCACGCGAGGGTGCGCCATGTCCGACGAAACCTCCCCCATCATCGATGCCCTGGCCCGTTGGGAAGACGCAGTGCTCAAGCCCGCGCTGGAACGCTTCCCCGAACGCAAACCGCAGTTCGAGACGCCCTCCCGCATCCCTCTGGAACGCTTCTACCTGCCCGAACCGGGCGCGGAAGGCCATTATCTGGAAAAGCTGGGCTTTCCGGGCGCGTATCCCTTCACCCGCGGGGTGCAGCCCACCATGTATCGGGGCCGCTTTTGGACCATGCGCCAGTACGCGGGATTCGGCACGGCCGAAGAGAGCAACCGGCGCTACAAATACCTCATCGAACAGGGCCAGACCGGGCTCTCGGTGGCCTTTGACCTGCCCACGCAGATCGGCTATGACGCGGATCATCCCATGGCTCTGGGCGAGGTGGGCAAGGTGGGCGTGGCCATCTCCTCCCTGGCCGATATGGAAACCTTGCTGGATGGCATTCCCCTGGACAAAGTCTCGGTGTCCATGACCATCAACGCCACCGCGCCCATCCTGCTGGCCATGGTCATCGGCGTGGCGAAAAAGCAGGGCGTGCCGGTGAACAAGCTGCGGGGCACGGTGCAGAACGACATCCTTAAGGAGTACATGGCCCGAGGGACCTACATCTTCCCGCCTCAACCCTCCATGCGTCTTATTACCGATCTCTTCGCCTATTGCGCGAAAAACGCGCCCAAATGGAACACCATCAGCATCAGCGGCTATCACATCCGCGAGGCGGGCAGCGACGCGGTGCAGGAGGTGGCCTTCACCCTGGCGGATGGCATGGCTTATGTGCGCGCAGCCCTGAACGCAGGCCTGGATATCGACGTGTTCGCCCGGCAACTCTCCTTCTTCTTCAACGCGCATAACTACTTCCTGGAGGAGATCGCCAAATTCCGGGCGGCCCGGCGGCTGTGGGCCCGGATCATGCGGGAGGAGTTCGGCGCGAAGCGCCCGCGCTCGTGGAAGCTGCGCTTCCATACCCAGACCGCGGGCTCGGCCCTCACCGCGCAACAGCCCGAAAACAACATCATCCGGGTGACGGTGCAGGCCCTGGCCGCGGTGCTGGGCGGCACGCAGAGCCTGCACACGAATAGCATGGATGAGGCCCTGGCCCTGCCCACGGAGAAGGCCGTGCAGATCGCGCTGCGCACGCAGCAGATCCTGGCCCACGAATCGGGCGTGGGTGACAGCGTGGACCCGCTGGGAGGCGCGTATCTCATCGAGAAGCTGACCGATGAGATCGAGGCCCGGGCATGGGACTACATCCAGCGCATCGAGGCCATGGGTGGCGCGGTCAAAGCCATCGAGGAGGGGTTCATGCAGCGGGAAATCCAGGAGAGCGCGTATCGGGCGCAACAGGCCATCGAACGGGGCGAGCTCATCGTGGTCGGCGTGAACAAGTTTGTGACGGAGCCGGAGCCCATCCCCGAACTGCTGCGGGTGGATGAGGCCGCGCAAGCCGCGCAGATCGAGCGGGTGAAGCAGGTGCGGGCCAACCGCGACCAGGCCCAGGTGGACGCCATCCTCGCCCGCATCGAGGAGGCCGCGCGCACGCCGGACGCGCCCCTCATGCCCCTCTTCGTCGAGGCGGTGGAAGCCTACGCCACCCTGGGCGAGATCACAGATGTTCTGCGCAAGGCGTTCGGCGAGTATCGGGCGCCGATCGTCGTGTGAAAAAGGTCGAAATTCCCCGGGGATGACGCGGAGCAAAGGGATTGACGCGGATTTTTTCTGTGAATATCCGCTGCATCCGCGTCATCCGTGGGGGGTTGGAACGTTCTGGAGACGAGGCTGAGCAAGCGTTATCGGAAAAGCTCATACCCTACCTGGCGTCTCCAATAGCTCCGCCTCCGGGCCCGGATAGGGGAAGAGCTGACGGAAGGCGTCGGGCCGAGGTAAGCCCGATGCGTCGCGAATTGCGTAGAGGTCGTGACGGGTGAACCCGGGCGGGAAGGGCCAGCCGCCCTCCTGCCGCCAGACCGCGCCCGTCATCCCCGCGAAGGCATCCGCGATGGGTTGGCGATGCCACCACATGAGCTCATCGGGCAGGGCGTCGGCCGGGAACCAATCCACATCCGCTATCTCACGGAGTTGGGGGCGCAGGTTGCCGCCCGTCACGCGGGCTGCGAACACCGCGGTCACCAGCGTATGGTCATTCCCTACCAGCGAATACATCCCCACCAGCCGCGTCAAGGTTATCTCCAGGCCCGTCTCTTCCCGGGCCTCGCGGCGGGCGGCCTGGGCTAGACTCTCGCCCGGATCCACATCCCCGCCCGGTAAACCCCACACGTGAAAATCCTCCCGTTGGATGAGCAGGATGCGGTTGTTTTCGATAATAGCGATGGATGAGGCAAGCATTGTGGGCATCGATAAAATGGCGTGAATGACGTGAATCTGGCAAAATAGGCGCGTC
>DUEQ01000092.1 GCA_011192085.1 Caldilineae bacterium | reverse complement strand
GAGATTCATCGAGATTCGTTGAGATTCTGAATCCCCATCGCATCTCCACCCGCTTACACCGGATGCAGACCGGGGAAGGTCAAGCCCTCCATTTCGTCGAAACCGAGCATCAGGTTCATGCACTGCACCGCGGTGCCGGCCGCGCCCTTGCCCAGATTGTCGATGGCGGCCAGGGCCGCGAGACGCCCGATCTTGGGCTGCAACTGCCAGCCCACATCAGCCAGATTCGTCCCCCACAGCAGTTTGGGCTCAGGGTGACGATAGATGCCCGAACGATCGTGCACAATCCGCACAAAGGGCTCACGACCATACGCGGCCCGGTAGACTCGCCACAGGTCGCGGTCACTGAGGCCCGGCTCCACCCAGGCGTGGGCCGTGGCCAGAGCGCCCCGCACCAGCTCCACCGACGTCACCGACAGGTGGATATCCTCCCGCCCGAAGGCCTGATGCACCTCGGCCTCGTGGCGATGGCCTACGGGCGCATAGGAGCGCACCGCGTGGCTGCGCTCGGGGTGATGGGAGCCGGGGTTGACCGACGCGCCCCCCTCGGAGGAGCCCACCTTCAGGTCCACGATGATGGGCCGGTCCAACAGCAGGCCCGCGTCGGCCAGGGGTTTGAGGGCCAGGATGCTGGCGGTGGCGTTGCAGCCTACCCCGCTGACGTAGTGCGCCGCGCGGATGGCCTCCCGGTTGATCTCGGGCAGGCCGTAGACGAAGTGGTCGAGCCACTCGGGCGCGGCGTGGGGATGGCCGTAGCGGGCTTTGTAGATGGCTGGGTCTCGCAGGCGGAAGTCGGCCGAGAGGTCGATGATGCGCGGGGCCAGGGAGGCGAAGCGGTCGATGTGGGCCTGGGCCTGGCCGTGGGGCAGCGCCAGGAAGAGCAGGTCGACAGGCTCCAGCGCGTCCAGGGTGGTGAACTTGAGAACCTGCTTGCGCCCGAACGCGGGCCGCAGGTTGGGGTGCGCGTGATGGATAAATTTTCCCGCGTAGCGCTGGGATGTGACCTGGTGCACGGTGACGTGGGGATGTCCGAGCAACAGACGCAACAGCTCGCCGCCGGTATAGCCCGAGCCGCCGATGATGGAGACAGTGATGGGTGTCGACATGGGATGATGAGGGAATGAGGAGCGATGAGGAAAAGGTGATGGAAAGGGCATGAAATTCAATGGCGATTCGATAGCGAT
>DUEQ01000091.1 GCA_011192085.1 Caldilineae bacterium | reverse complement strand
TTTTGGCTTTAGCTCGGGTTTGGCCACGCTCTTCTCCCCCTGGACGCGCCGGGCTTGCAAATTTGCTGACAGGAGAATAACCATGTCAAAAAAAATGGCGTCAATCCTTTTCTTCCTGTCCCTGACGCTTTTGGTCGTTGGGGCCGCTTTCGCGCCGACCATTTTCGCAGAGGGCGGCGGTGAAGACCTGGTCGATCCCGCGCCCCCGCCGCCCGAGATGCCTCCCAATCCCTACGGCGTGTGGTTGGCCCCTACGCAGGAGGGGGCGCATGCGCTGCGCGAAGCGAACGCGCTTTGGACGACCCTGTTCCTGAATTGGAACCATGTCGAAAAGTCTCCCGGAGAGTATGATTGGTCGGAGTGGGATGAGGTCTTGGGGAAGGCCGCGCAAGAAGGCTATCAGGTGGTGGCGACCATCAACGGCAACCCCTCATGGGCGGCCGACACCAGTTGCGGTCCCATTCGCGAGGACCGGTTGGATGACTTCGCGACGTTCATCCGCAAAGCCGTGGAGCGCTACAGCTATCCCCCCTATAACGTGCTTTACTGGTCTTTCTACAACGAGCCCGATAACAGCGACATGGTGAACTACGGGGGCATTTTAGGGGGATGCTGGGGGTACGCCTGGAATCCCAACGCCGCGCCGGGCGCGGGGGGTGACGCTTACGCCAACATGCTCAAGCATGTGCACCCTGCGGTCAAAGCCGCCAATCCCAAAGCGTATGTTGTGATGGGCGGTCTGGCATACGATTATTTCACCACCGATCCTGGCGGCGGACTCTTCGATCCCTATTTCCTCACCGATATCCTGGAGGCGGGCGGCGGCGATTACTTCGATGTACTGAATTTCCATTACTATCCCTGGTCCGCTGATATCCATTGGGAGCCCGTCGGAGCCAACCGCTATCAACGCCATCTTGCTTTCAAGGCTCGCTGGATCGCGACCGAGGTGTACAACGCCATTGGCGAGCGAAAGCCCATCATGATCACCGAGGTGGGCGAGACGTCGCATAACAAGGACAACGCGCCTGATTATCATCGCCAGATATGGACCCTATTCGAAACCTTCATGCATGGGCGCATGGTCAACGCCTACCCCATCCTCTGGTTCACGGGCATCGATCTGGAGTTCTCCATCAACTACGATGGTCGCCGCTATGGGGTGTTACACCTGGACGGCAGCCCCAAGCCCACCTATTACGCATACAAGACCTTGGTGCAAGAATTGCAATACGCGACCTTTGTGCGGCCCCGAGATGATCTGTCTTCCCGCTTCGAGGGCTATGTGTTCAACGATCGCGGGCGCACGAAACAAGTGATCTGGATGTATCCCGGCCATCCTGACTTCCCCCCGCCGCAGCCCCTGGACTTGCCTGTATCCCAGAATGGGGGCAGCATGCGCGTGGTGCGGGTGCGTTCGCACCCTGCTGGCGATAACGACCTGAACATCGTCTCCGAAACCATCATTACCGATGGCGGTCAGGGCGATCACGATGGTTGGGTGGATGGCAAAATTCAGGTCATGATCGATGAGGACTACCAGTTCTTCGAAGACCTCTCCCAGCCCATGTACACCCCCACCCCCACGCCCACAGCCACGCCCATCCCTCACATCGACCTCTTCCTGCCCGTGGTCTATCACTAGCGATAGATAAGACCGCTTTCGCTCCATGCGATCCGCCGTGCTTTTGCAAACCAACGCCCGCCGCGGCGTTGGCCTCACCATTGGTCTCGTTATCACCGGGATTGCCCTTGGTATGCTGGCGCGCACGGTGGATTGGCGGTTGGCTCTGCAATACATCCGGAAGGTCGAATGGGGTTGGCTGAGCCTGGCGATGGCAGCCCTGCTAGTGAATAATGCGGCTAAAGCCTCTCGCTGGCGTTTGCTTTTCCCGGTGGACCAAGAATTACCCCCGCGCAAAGATGCTTTTGGTTCGCTGATGGCCGGGCAGTTGTTGAACTTCCTCTTCCCGTTTCGCAGTGGCGATATCTCGCGTATTTATTTCATGGGACGTTATCGAGGTAAGAGCTCCACAGCCACGGCGGGCACCATCGGCGCGGAGAAGCTGCTGGACCTGGTGATTATGGGCGGGTTGTTCATCCTGGTCATCCCCTATTTCGTCTTGCCCGATTGGCTAGAGTCCAGCAAACCCTCCATCTGGATGGTGAGCCTGGCGGCGCTGAGCGTCTGGATCGGCGTGATGGTGGCCCTGCCTTTTTCGCAAGGGGCGGTGAAAAAGATGGCGGCCCGTTGGCCCATCCTGGTCTGGCCCGTCAGCGTCACCCTGCGCCTGATGGATGGTTTCTCCGCTTTGCGACATCGCCAGCGGCTGGGACCGCTGCTGGGATGGACTGCCTTGGTTTGGATCGGAAGCGTGGGCGCGACCTGGCTGCTACTCCAATCGCTCTCCCTGCCCGCCACCCTGCCCCTGGCCATCCTCGCTAATGTGATCGTGCAGGGTGGGCTCAGCGTGCCTGTCGCGCCCGCGGGCATTGGCGTGTTCGAATGGCTGGCCATCCTTGCCCTGGCCATTGGCGGCGTTCCCACCGGCCAGGGGTTGGCCTATGGGCTGGTGACCCATGCCGCGGTCCTGTTCTACCCCGTCCTCATCGGCATCCCCTGGCTTCTCACCCGCTTCCGTTGATTGCAGACTTGCACCCCTGATCGCAGGCTTGCACCCCGCATCCTCTTCCTGTACACTGCTTCGAAAATAGCTTCGGCGGCACTAGGGAAAAGATTTCGGCGACGAGGTTGGCCGAGTTTGCCTATGACGTCAAACGTCATGGCATGACGGATGACGTTTGACGAATTTGGCTACCCGCGCCAGGTTGGCTGTCCGATCTTCATCGGCGCCGGCGCTGGCAAGCCTGCCGTTGGACTGTTCTGAAAATAGGTCTCACGCAAAGCCGCCAAGGCGCAAAGGGAAAAAGAAAGCAAAGAGACCAAGGTTTCTTTGCGTCTTTGCGTGAGTTTTTTGACGGCAGCGGCGGCCCGCTGCCCGACTCATCCATCTCATAAGCACGCACCCATCGAATCATGCGCCGAACCATCTTCATCCTGACCATCCTCATCACCATCATCGGGCAATTGTTCCTGGCGACGGGCTTACAGCCGCGGATTTTCGCCGGCGGGGGGGGCGCGCCCGCAGCGGATGCAGAGCCTCTGTTCCTGCCGCCCACAGCCCGCCCCTCCCTGACGCCATCCGTCACGCCCACCCAGGCCGCGACCGACACGCCTGCGCCGACGCCGACCCAACCGCCTGGAGGCGGGCCGAATCCCACGCCCACGCCCGTTCCACCTACTTCCACCCCCACTCCCGCGCCGCCCATGGCCGTCATCGCTCAGAAAGTGGTGAATGTGCGCATGGGGCCGGGCTTGATCTACGACGTCATCGGCGTAGCTCGCGAGAATGAGCGTTATCTCATTGTCGGGCAGTTCCCGCCAGGCGACTGGTTGCAAATCGATTTTCATGGCCGAAAGGGCTGGGTGTTTAGGCAGCTGGTCACGGTGGAGGGGGGCGAGAATCGGATTCCTCCCGTCACTGACATCCCTCCCACGCCCACCTTCACGCCCTCCCCTTCACCCACATCCACCGACACACCTTCGCCCACGGCCACGCCCGCGTCTACGAAGGG
>DUEQ01000090.1 GCA_011192085.1 Caldilineae bacterium | reverse complement strand
GCTAATTTGATGGATTTGATGCAGTAAATTTTTTGTTGCATCAAATGCATCAAATACATTCTGGTGCAGTTGGGCGAAGAGTCCATGGCGCGCGAGTGCGCTTCCAAGCTCCACGCGTCCCCGCCTCCCCCGGCCCATCTAAGGGGATTTCTGCCCGATGAAAGGGGGCCCGGGCCCCATCGCGTTCCGCAGCTACCTGCGTCGCATGTGGATTGAAGCGATGTTTGGCGATTTCAAAAGGGCATGGCTTCGACTTGGAAGCCATGCCCTTACAGCATTTCCAACGCCTTTCCCGTCTAACTCTTGCGGTGGCATTGTTCTATGTCTGGCTTGTCGCCGGTTCATCTGTGATCAAACAGGGCCTGCGAAACTTGGGTGACCGCAAGGACCGCCGTGATTTGAGCATTTTCCGCATCGGTTGGCGTTTCATCAAGTATCGGCTGAAAAATCAACACTCCCTTACCTTCAGATGACGACCTTGCTTCTCTTGAAACTGTCAGGTAGCTAGTTCGCCATCCCCCACGCGGAAATCGGAATTCCTGGCCTCGGTTTTCTTGGGCGGGGGGCGCCTCGATGCGCCCGCGGTCCATCCCCTCCCGCGCGAAAACCTCCAGCAGCCGCTCCAGCGTCGGGTGGCAGCTCTCTTCCCGGGCGTCATCCTGGCGGGTGGTGCGGGCGATGGCTTTCAGGTAGGCGTTGAGCAGGGTTCGGGCGGGGTTGCGGGGCATGTTACCACTCCAGCACCGCGCCCTGAGAGCCGCTGGTCACCATTTTGGCGTATCGACTGAGGTATTTGGGCAGGCCCGGACGCATCAGGGGCTTCCAGGCCGCGCGCCGCCGCGCCAGCTCCTCCTCGGGCACATGCAATTCCAGGCGACGGTTGGTAATGTCTACCGTGATCAAATCGCCCGGCTCGATCAGGGCGATGGGGCCGCCCGCGGCCGCCTCGGGGCTGACGTGCCCCACGCACGCGCCCCGGGTGCCCCCGCTGAACCGACCGTCTGTGATCAGCGCCACGCTGCTTCCCAGGCCCTGGCCCATGATCAGGCTCGTGGGCGAGAGCATCTCCTGCATGCCCGGGCCCCCGCGCGGGCCCTCGTAGCGGATGACCACCACATCGCCGGGCTGCACGTCCTTATTCATGATCCCCGCCACGGCCTCCTCCTGGCTCTCGTAGATGCGAGCTGGGCCGGTGTGGGTCATCATCTCAGGCAGCACACCCGCGGTCTTCACCACCGCGCCCTCTGGAGCCAGGTTGCCAAACAGGATGGCCAGCCCGCCTTCCTGGCTGTAGGCCTCCTCCAGCGGGCGGATCACCTGGTTATCCAGGATGGCCGCCTCCGCGATATTCTCCCCCAGGGTCTGGCCCGTAACCGTGGGCGCGTCCGCGTGCAGCAGGCCCGGCTTGCGGCTCAATTCCTTGAGAATGGCGCTGACGCCGCCCGCGCGGTGGACATCCTCCATGTGATAGGGGCTGGAGGGCGAGACCTTGCAGATGTTGGGCGTGCGTCGGCTGATGGCGTCCACCCGGGCGATGTCATAGTCGATGCCCGCCTCTCGGGCGATGGCCAGGGTGTGGAGGACCGTGTTCGTGCTGCCGCCCATGGCCACATCCAGGGCGAACGCATTGTCGATGGCCGCCTCCGTGACGATATCCCGGATCTTGATGTCCTTCTCCAGCAGGAACATGATCTGCCGGGCCGCGCGACGAGCCAGCTCCTCCCGCTCGGTGGTGCAGGCCAGGGCCGTGCCATTGCCCGGCAGCGCGATGCCCAGGGCCTCGGACAGGCAGTTCATGCTGTTGGCCGTGAACATGCCCGAGCAGCTTCCGCAACCCGGACAGCCATAATGCTCCAGGACATCCAGCTCCTCCAGGCCGATCTCCCCCTGCACATACGCGCCCACGCCCTCGAATACCGAGATCAGGTCCACCACCTTGCCATCGGGCGTGACGCCCGCGGCCATGGGGCCGCCCGAGATGAAGATGGTGGGGATGTTGCAGCGCAGCGCGCCCATGATCATGCCGGGCACGATCTTGTCGCAATTGGGAATGCAGATGAGCGCGTCGAACTGGTGGGCCTGCACCACGGTCTCGATGCTATCCGCGATGAGCTCGCGGCTGGGCAGACTATACTTCATGCCCGCGTGGCCCATGGCGATGCCGTCATCCACGCCTATGGTGTTGAAGATGAAGGGCACGCCGCCAGCCTTGCGCACCTCCTCCTTGATCATCTTCCCGAACGCATCCAGGTGCACGTGGCCGGGAATGATGTCGATGTAGGAGTTGGCGATGGCGATGAAGGGTTTGTCGAAGTCCTCGTCCTTCACGCCCGTGGCCCGCAGCAGGCTACGGTGGGGAGCGCGTTCCACGCCTTTTTTGATGGTGTCGGAGCGATAGCGACCTTGCTTAGGGGAGCTGGAGGTTGACTGTAGCATGATGAACTCGTTCGTAAGGAAAAGGAT
>DUEQ01000009.1 GCA_011192085.1 Caldilineae bacterium | reverse complement strand
TTTTGACAGCCGCATCGTAGGCGGCCTGGTCGCCGCCCGCCACCAAGTCTCGGCTGGCCTGCGCCACGGCCACTTGTTTGGTCTCTTGGGCGGCTGCCACGCCTCGCACCTAGATGGCATCGGCGTAATTATCACCGCCAGCCTGTAGGCCGCAACAAACGTGAGCCAGTCGCCACATAGAGCCGTGAAAGCACGCTCGCCATGGTTCCTTGCGCGCGTTGGGACTTCTGGAGCAGGGGCGGGATACCTCGATCGCTGTGCGTCTCGTTCCTACACGGCCATCTGCCTCGAAAAAGCGGAAGGATATGGACCCGGCCTCTCTAGGGCGCTCTGGCGCGCACGTGGATTTCCAGCTCGTCGTCACGGTTCACTATCAAGAGGCTATGGTTTATGGTCCTCAGGTGAACGCTGTCACTTGCCACGTCCACACTTTCAATAGTCTCACCGGCCAATCGACTTATGTATCTGACTCGGCCACTGTCTTCCGTGGGAGCTAATCGTCCCAGACGCACCCACACGCTACCGTCTCCCGCGCAACCAAGTGTGAAGACGGGTCCTTCCACAACCTGGATCTCTATTGCAAGCGGGTCCTCCTCGGGAAGCCAAATCGCGACACGAACGTTGCGAATCTTACGCCCGACGAGGCTGAGTAGTTTTTGGAGAGGTGATTTCCTGCTCATCGGATCGGCACTGCGTTGATGAATCGTTGGTTGTCTACTCCGCCAAGCAACAAAGTAACAAACTCACCGTCCAGTGTGGTAACTAGCACGTCACGACCTCGCCGGAAAAACAGCACTGGCCCCTCCGATCCCCCAGGGCCTTGACCGCGGAACATGCCTCGGCGGATCTCGTCAGCATTGTGAAAAATACGCTGGATACGGCTCCACAGGCGCCGACGCACACGAGGATCCGCCGGATTCTGCCCAAGCTGTTGGCACCGTTTCGCGATTTTCCTGCCGAACTGCTTGCCCGAGATTCGCAGCTGTCTCGGAATGCCGTCACCGCCAGCTGATACCTCACGCGCCGCAGCTTCTGCCACGTCCCTGGCACCAGTGCCGCCCGCTTTTGCTGCTTCGTGGCCGGTTCTGGAAGGCTCGGGCGGCACCGGACGCCTTGCTTGTCGTGTTCGCAGCAGTGAGCGCACGCCGAAAAGCCGCAATACCGCCTCGCCCGCGGAACCGGCTGCAGCAGCGTAGTCTTCCTGGACCACAAAATATACCGTCTGCCCCGAGCGGTACACCGCAATCCCGCCCTCCAGCACGGCCGCCCCGCGGGCCGCCCACAACGCCCTGGCTCCTTGAGCTCCCTTTGCCAATAGACCCAGACCCGGCGCCGCATCGCCGGCCAGCGAAATCCCCGCCTCGGCCCACTCCCCTTGGACGGCGTAATCCGCAGCCGCCCCCAAAGGCACCACGTGCAGCACGAACGTAGCGATCCCCTCGATGGCCGCCTTCTGCGCCACGTCCTGCGGGCTCCATACAAACACATCAGCCAGCACCCTGGCCGGCGTGTCCCGCCCGCAGCCTCCGCTCCCCCGAAACACGTAGTAGGCCGGGTGCCCTGGCACGATACTCAGTGCACCCGGATACAGCTGGTCTGGCCTGGCCGGAACGTACTCGTAAACCAGATTGAGGATCCGCCCGTCCGGTATGGGCACGCGGACCACAACCACGTCGGGCTGTCCAAACCCGCCCTCCACCTTCTCCGCAAGCCCAAGGTGAAGTAACCGCTCGATATCGGCAACCGAAACCCGCGGTTGGGGCTTCAAGGTGAGCGTCTGCCCTCGTGGCTCCGACGCCTGCGGTGTGGATTGCTCCGTGTTGGCCCCAAGGCCTGCATTCGCGCGGCTTTCCGCTTCGAGGTCGAGCAGGATTTCGCCGCTGGTGTCGGGGACGTCGGTGATGCGGCGGGTAAACATGTCCGAGGCCTGCGAGCAGGTGTGGCCATGGAAGGAGCTGGGGCCGAAATCGGCGGCGTCGGCTTCTTGGACTTCCACCTGCTGGCCGGGGGCGGTGAGGCCAAACCCTTCGACCTTGGGTGGGGTGATGTTTTCGGGTGCGTCGGTGTCGGTCGGTTGGGATTCGTTGCCTGCGGCTGTGTCGGCTGCGTCGAAGGCGAGGGGGTCTTCAATGGGCAAGCCGCCCTGGGCGGCGCTGGTAAGGGCGGTGGATTGGGATTGGATGAGAGCCAGTTCGGCGGTGGCGATGGCGGTGTGGTATTGGCCGGAGGCGGTGGATTCTTCGTCGGAGCGGGTGAGTTCGGCTTGGGCTTCGGCCAGGTCGTAATCGCGCTGGGCGTTGGCTTGGGTGGTAATGAGGGAAGCTTGTTCGGCGGCCAGGGTGGCGGTTGTAAGCCTATTTGAAAATGCGCCGG
>DUEQ01000089.1 GCA_011192085.1 Caldilineae bacterium | reverse complement strand
TTTCACGCTACTACCAAAAGGAGAACCCTATCATGTTTATCGAACTGCACATCATCCAGAACTTCGCCCCCTCCAACCTGAACCGCGACGACACCGGCAATCCCAAGGAAGCGGAATTCGGCGGCGTGCGCCGCGCCCGCATCTCCTCCCAGGCCATCAAACGGGCCATCCGCTCTGAACCGATCTTCGCCGAAACCACCCAGGTGGAGCCGGGCGTGCGCACCCGCCTGCTGGCCCGCAAGCTTACTGAAAAACTCATGGCCGCTGGCAAGTCGGAAGAAGACGCCCAGGCGGTGGCGCTCGCCTTTGCCGAAGGCTTTTCCGGCAAGATGGATGGCGAACGCACCAGTGTGCTCATCTACCTCAGTCCCCAGGAGCTCCAGGAGATGGCCGAACTCCTGACGTCGCACTGGGAAGCTATCGTCGTAGCCCTGGCTGCGCCCAAGGATAAGAAGGCGCAAAAGGACAATCCTCTCCCCAAGCTGGTGAAGGATTTTCTCAAACGAACCAAGAACCGGACCAGCGCGCCTGACATCGCCCTCTTCGGACGCATGTTGGCCGACAAGCCCGAACTCAACCTGGACGCCGCCTCCCAGGTGGCCCACGCCCTCTCCACCCACCGCGTCAACATGGAGATCGACTTTTTCACCGCGGTGGACGATCTTCAGCCGAAGGAGGAGACCGGCGCGGGCATGATGGGCGTCACCGGCTACAACAGCGCCACCTACTACCGCTACGCCCGCATCGACTGGAAGCAACTGGTGGACAACCTGGACGGCGACGAATCCCTGGCCCGCCGCACCGTGGAAGGCTTTCTCCTGGCCGCCCTGCGCGCCATCCCCACCGGCAAGCAGAACAGCTTCGCGGCCCAGAACCCGCCCAGCTTCGCCCTGGCCGTCACCCGAACCGACGGCATGAGCTGGTCCCTGGTCAACGCCTTCGAAAAACCGGTGCGCCCCGCCCGGGATGGCGGCTACGTGGAGCCCTCGGTGCAAAAACTGGAGGCCTACTGGCAACGCCTGGTCCAGTTTTATGGCGGAGATGATGCGACGCCCCAAGTCCTCAACATCGATGGCGTCGAGCTCGACGTCCTGGCCCACGCCCAGCAGCCCAACGTCCAGGCTTGGATCGCAAGCATCCTGAACGCCCTCCCCTGCGCCTGAGGAGGTGAACCATGCCAACCTTGCTCCTGCGACTGGTCGCGCCCATGCAATCCTGGGGCGTCAGCGGTCGCTTTACCGTGCGCGACACCGCCCGCGAGCCCAGCAAAAGCGGCGTCATCGGCATCCTGGCCGCGGCTCTGGGCCGGCCCCGCACCGCCCCGCTGGATGACCTGGTCGCGCTGCGCATGGGCGTGCGCATCGACAAACCAGGCCGGGTGGAAGTGGACTTCCACACCGCACAACAGGTCTATCGCGCCAACCCCAAAGCCAAACCCCAGGAAACCGTCGTCTCCCGGCGTTACTACCTGGCCGACGCCGCGTTCCTGGCCGGGTTGGAAAGCGATGACGCGGCATTCCTCGCCCATCTCCACCGGGCCCTGCGCCATCCCCGATGGCCCCTCTACCTGGGCCGAAAAGCCTTCGTCCCCGCTGAGCCCATCTGGCTGCCCGATGGGCTCAGGGATGAACCTTTGCTTCAAGCCCTGGCAAACTACCCTTGGTTGGGGCGCGATCGAGAAGCCTGGGAGGCGCTGACCGCGTTGCGGGTGATGCTGGAAGATCCCCAGGGCCCCATCATTCGCCACGACCATCCTGTCTCCTTTCGGTCCGACCGACGGCGTTACGCGCCCCGTCGGCTCAGCCTCCACTTCACGCCGCGCCCGCATTTCAGACATCCCCAACCGCCGAGGAGGTGACCTGATGCACCTTTCCCGTCTTATGCTCAACCCCGGCCATCGTCAGGTCCAACGCGAACTGGCCGACGCCTATCAACGGCATCGCACCATCATGAGCGCCTTTCCCGCGCAGCTCCCCGAGGACGAGCGGGTGTTGCATCGTCTGGAAGTGCATCCCCGCACCGGCGCTGTGACCCTGCTGGTTCAATCCATCCATGCGCCCGACTGGCGCGGCCTCATGCAGAAACCCCGCTATCTGCTGGAGCCGCCCCAGATTAAAACCTTCACACCCCGATTTCGCGCGGGCCAGATGCTGCGTTTTCGGCTTCAGGCCAATCCCACCATCAAGCTGAAGCGCGAGGGGCGCAAGCAGGGCAACCGCGTGCCTCTGAAACGAGAAGAAGCGCAGTTGGCTTGGTTAACGCGCAAGGGCCAGCATCATGGCTTCCAGCTCCTGACCGCGCCTGACGGTCTCCCTCTGGTGCGCGTCGCCCGCCTGGGCGAGCAGCGCGGACGCATCCACCGTCAGGACCAGCGCCATCCCCTCACCCTCTACGTCGTCCAATTCGATGGCATCCTGCGCGTCACCGATCCTGAGCGATTCAGCCGGGCTGTGATTCAGGGCATCGGCCCGGCCAAAAGCTTTGGCTGCGGCTTGCTCTCCCTGGCCCCGGCGTGATCACACCTCATCCAGCCCATCTCGGCACCTTAACAACCTCATAGGAGGCGACCATGCGCATTCGAGACTTGCACGAATTGCCCAAAATGCGAGACAGCATGAGCTATCTCTACCTGGAACGCTGCATCATCGACCGCAAATACCATGCGGTGGAAGCCATCGACAAGCTGGGACGCACTCTGATCCCTGCGGCCAATCTCTCCGTGCTGCTTTTGGGACCGGGGACCAGCATCACCCATGAGGCCGTTAAAACGCTGACGGACAACGGCTGTTCCATCCTGTGGGTGGGCGAAGGAGGCGTCCGCATGTACGCCCAGGGCCATGGAGAGACCCGCCGCGGGTATCAGCTTTTAAAACAGGCGGAGCTGGTTTCCAACCCCGTCACCCGGCTGGAAGTCGTCTTGCGCATGTATGCATTCCGTTTTGGCGAGAAGCTGGATCCGACGCTCACCCTGGAACAAGTGCGGGGTTACGAGGGGCAGCGGGTGCGCCAGGCCTATCAAGAGGCCAGCAAGCAATGGGGCGTGCCCTGGCATGGCCGCAAATACGATCGCAGCAACTGGCAGGCCGCGGACCCTGCCAACCGGGCGCTTTCTGCGGCCAATGCGGCGCTCAATGGCATCTGCCACGCCGCCATTGTCTCCGCGGGCTATTCTCCCGGTCTCGGGTTCATTCACACGGGCAGACAATTCTCCTTTGTATACGACATCGCCGATCTTTACAAAACCGCCATCACCGTGCCCATAGCCTTCTACGAGACCTCGCAGGGAGCATATCAGTTGGAAAGCCGGGTTCGCCGCACCTGTCGCGACGCCTTCTATAAACTGAAACTTCTCGGTCGGATTGTTTCCGACATCGATCACATTCTCGATCTCTCGAAGGAGGTTTTGGAGGCTGGCGCGGCCGCGGATGCAGACCCGGCTTTGCCCGAGCCCTGGTGGAGCCCGCCCGGCATGTCTGATACAGACCCCATCCAAGGAGGTGAATGATGGTTGTGATCATACTCGAAAAGGTGCCGACCTCGCTGCGCGGCGAGCTGAGCCGATGGCTTATCGAGCCGCATACGGGCGTTTTTGTGGGCCACGTCTCCGCCATGGTGCGAGAACGATTGTGGATGAAAGTATGCTCGAAATTACGTGGAGGAGGTGCGCTCTTGATCTATTCGACAAATAATGAGCAAAGGTATA
>DUEQ01000088.1 GCA_011192085.1 Caldilineae bacterium | reverse complement strand
ATCCAGTATCCGATCTCTTCTCTGGAGGTTTTATGTTCAACAAAATCATTTGCGCTATCGACGGTGCAGCCATCACCGAACGCATCCTCCTCTACGCCATGCACTTTGGCCGTAAGGAAGGCGCGGTGGTGCACATCGTTCATGCGTATCAGCTTCCCGAAAATTACGCGACGCAGGACGGGTATGATGAGCTGGCGCAAGCCTACCGCGCCATGGCCCGCGGCGTGGTGGAGGACGCCCGCGCGTTCCTGGAGGATGTGGGATTACAGGTGACAGGCGAGGCCATCGAGGGTCCGCCCGCGCAGGTCGTGCTGGAGGAAGCGGACCGGGTGGGCGCGGATCTGATCCTGGTCGGGCATCGCAACCCGAAAGATGTCACCGAGATGTTGCTGGGCAGCGTCAGCCAGCAGATCCTCAACCAGTCCCGCATTCCAGTCCTGGTTATTCCCTGATTGTGGCGTCGATTGCAAGAAGCTTTCGGCGACGCCATTGGCCGAGCTCACAACGGGCATCATGCGTAAAACGTAATCCGTAAGGCCGTTACGCATGACGCTTGGCGGATTACGGAATCGACTACTCGCGCCAAGTTGGCCGTCGCCTACGCAACTCATTACTGATCACTGCATACTGATTATTGAAAATCGACCAGGGAGGTTATCATGTCCTGGTTCAATCCCTATCATGTGCCATCGGCTTCGCTGAAAAGCGTGCGCCGCCCCGCGGTGGCGGGCGCGTTCTACCCCGCCCAACCTGCGCGTCTGCAAGCTATGGTGGCCCAATATCTCGAGGAGGCGAGGCTCCCGCGGCTGACGGGACGGGTGCGCGCGGTCATCGCGCCCCATGCCGGATACATCTACTCCGGGCCCGTCGCGGGGCACAGTTTCCGGGCGCTGGCCCCCCTGCCCCAAGACGCGACCGTGTTTCTCATGGGCCCCGCGCACTACGTGCCCGTCTCCGATGTGGCCCTGGGTTACTTCCAGAGCATGGAGACGCCCCTAGGCCCGGTGGACGTGGACGACGCGCTCGTCCAGACCCTGGCCAAGGAAAGCGCCTGCATGACCATCCAGAACGACGCGCATCTGCCCGAACACAGCCTGGAGGTGGAGCTGCCCTTCCTGCAGATGATCGCCCCCGGCCGGTTCCGGGTGACGCCCATGCTGTTGGGCCAGCCCAATCCCGAATGCGTGGCCGACGCGCTCGCGCCCATCCTGGCCCATGACCCCAACGCGCGCGTCGTGGTCAGTTCGGACCTGAGCCATTATCACCCCTACGCCACCGCGCGTCAGTTGGATGCCGCGTTCATCGACGCCGTGCTGCGAGGGGATGCTGTCGCCGTGGCCCGAGGCGAAGCCTGCGGCCGCTATCCCATCCTCGCGCTTATGCTCATTGCCCAAACCCTGGGCTGGACGCCCCATCTCCTGGATTATCGCAACTCCGGCGACACCGCGGGCGATAAACGCCAGGTCGTTGGTTACGCGGCGATCGCCTTTACGGAGGGTTGATCCATGAACGCGAGAGGAACTCAAACCCTTCTCCACGGCCTCACCCAAACCGACATCGACACCCTGTTCGCCATCGCCCGCGAGGCCTTGCATCGCAGCACCCTTCATCGGGATATGGGGTGGCTTCCCGACCTGGACCCCTTCCCCGAGCGGATGCGCCAGCCTGCGGCCACCTTCGTCACCCTGCACACCGACGGCAAACTCCACGGCTGCATCGGGTCGGTGGAGCCGCGGCTGCCCCTGGTCTGGGATGTGGCCAAGAACGCCATCGCCGCGGCCCATCACGATCCCCGCTTCCCGCCCCTCCGGCCCGATGAGCTCGACCGCACCGAGGTGGAGATATCCATCCTCTCTCCCTTGCAAGAACTGCCCTACGCCAGCTTCGAGGACCTGATGGCGAAGGTGCGGCCGGGGGTGGATGGCGTCATGGTGGCGCGGGGATGGCAGCGAGGGCTGCTCCTGCCCCAGGTGTGGGAGGACCTCCCCGACCGGCGTAGGTTCCTGGAGCATGTGGCGCTGAAGGCCGGCGCGGGCCCGGAGATCTACCTCGATCCGGAGACAAAGGTCTACATCTTCCAGGTGCACAGCTTCACCCAACCTGCCCCCATGGCGAGGTGAGTCGCGCTTCGGCCAGTGCGGCTCATCTGAACGCACCCCCGCATGGTTTGTATTTGGAAAATGCGTTTTTCGGGACTATACTGGGGGAAGCATCCAACAGAAAAGTTGTCTATCTCGATCCCGTCTCGCTCAAGGAGGAGCAACATGCTGAATCTTTCCATCCTTTTGGAAGCCAGCGCCCAGGACTATCCGGGCAATGTGGCGGTCATCTTCAACGACAAAAAGATGACCTATGCGGAGCTGAACGCGGCGGCCAATATGTTCGCCAACGCATTGACCAAGCTGGGGGTGAAGCGAGGGGATAAGGTGGCGCTGATGATGCCCAATGTGCCCTATTTCCCTATCGCCTACTACGGCATCCTCAAAACGGGCGCCACGGTGGTGCCCTTCAACGTGCTGTTCACCGCGCGAGAAGTGGCCTTCCACATCGAGGATAGCGACGCGGTGGCGCTGGTGGGATTCTCCATGTTCGGGGAAGCGGCCATGGAGGGGTTCAAGCAGGTGGATGCGTGCAAGCACCTGATCATGGCCAGCGCCGACCCCAGCAAACCCTTCGAAGGCGATGGCGAGACCATCTTCGACTTCAACCAGTTCCTGGGCATGGGCGGCTCCCCCGTCTTCGACACCGTGCAGACCATGCCCGACGACACCGCAGTCATCCTCTACACCTCGGGCACCACGGGCACGCCCAAAGGCGCAGAACTCACGCACAGCAACATGGTCATGAACGCCATGGGCAGTCAGCGCCTGGTGGATGGCAAGCCGAGCGACGTCGCCCTGGCCACCCTGCCCCTGTTCCACTCCTTCGGCCAGACGGTGATCATGAACATGGCCTTTTTCTCGGGCGCAACCATCACCCTCCTACCCCGCTTCTCAGCCCAGGCCGCGTTCCAGATCATGGAGCGGGACAATGTGACCATCTTCGCGGGCGTGCCCACCATGTATTGGGCCCTCTACAGCTACCCCCATGCCGAAGAAGAATTCGACATGGACAAGATCGTCCGAAACCTGCATACCGCGGTCTCGGGCGGCGCGGCCCTGCCCGTGGAGCTGCTGCGCAACTTCGAGGCCCGCTTCAATGTGCCCATCCTCGAAGGCTACGGACTCAGCGAAACCTCGCCTGTGGCGAGCTTCAATGTGCGATGGAAGGAGCGCAAGCCTGGCTCCATCGGCATCCCCATCTGGGGCGTGCAGATGGCCCTGGTGGATGAAAACGACAACTTCATCCCCAAACCCACGGAACCGGGCCAGTTCAGCGAGGTGGGCGAGATCGTCATTCGCGGCCACAACGTGATGAAGGGCTACTACAAACGCCCTGAAGCCACCGCGGAGGTCATGCGCGGGGATTGGTTCCACTCGGGCGACCTGGGCCGGATGGATCACGAAGGCTACTACTTCATCGTCGACCGCAAGAAAGAGATGATCATCCGCGGCGGCTACAACGTCTATCCGCGGGAGATCGAAGAATATCTCATGACCCATCCCAAAGTCTCCCTGGTGGCGGTGAAAGGCGCGCCCCATCCCACCCACGGCGAAGAAGTCAAAGCCTACATCGTGCTCAAGGAGGGCGAGACCGCGACCGAGGAGGAGATCATCGAATTCGCCAAGCAGGGCCTGGCCGCGTACAAATATCCGCGCCTGGTCGAATTCCGCACCTCCCTGCCCATGACCGCCACGGGCAAGATCCTGAAACGGGCCCTGATCGACTAGTGGCTGTTATGCACTGACGAGGGACGATAGAGGATGGACCATGGAAAAACATGAACACCATCATCTACGTCCATTGTCCATTCTCAAAACCACCTTCACCACCCCCGAGGCGTCACGCTTCGGGGGTTTTCTTTTCCCCATCGCCCGCGCACCGCTCCGGCCCGAAGAGACAAGAGACAGCGCCAGTTTCGTCGGCAATACGCGAGAACCTCGCCGATTGAGGTGCGTCGAAGAGCGACGCTCCTTACGCTCCCGGCGCATTTGTGGATTTGACATCAATGATTAGAACAATTATAATTTTAGAGACAGTCAAAAATTAGAACCATTCTACTGGAGTGTCACATGATTACGCAATCCATCGCTGCGCCCAATCCCGATCGCATCCAATCGCGATACAACGCCATGCTCAACGCCCTGCGTCGGGCCAACTATCGCATCACGCCCCAACGCATGGCGGTGTGCCACTTTTTGGCGGAGACTCGCACCCATCCCACCCCCAGCGAGATCTACCACGCGGTCAAAGAACAATTCCCCACCATGAGTCGGGCTACAGTTTACAACACCGTCGCGGTGCTCAAAGAGCTGGGCGAGATCATCGAACTGCCCGCAGGCGGCAGCGCGGGCGTCCGTTACGAAACCGACATCACCCCCCACGTGAACCTCACCTGCCTACGCTGCGGGCGCATCTTCGACGTCCCGCTGGAAAGGCTGGATGACATCTTGCAAGCAATCGCTGAACGCACGCAATTCCAGGTGAACAGCTTTCATATCGAGGGCTACGGCGTCTGCCCCGACTGTCAGGAGGCGTAAAGCGCATCATGGTCGAAAAGCAACTCAACATTCCCATCCTCTTTCCCAAAGACCCCGAAGCCGCCCAAAAGAGCGCGGACCTGCTGGTGGACGCGCTCCGCAAGCATGAAGGCATCACCGCTATGGAGGTGAACCTGGTCCAGGGCGAGCTCTCGCTCAGATACGACCCGGCCATCATCTCCTCCGAAGTGGTGGATGGCGTGGCCCGCGACCTGGGCCTCCAACTCAGCCGCCGCGTCCGCCGCCAGATCATCGACGTGGACTCCTCCCTCTATCGCACCGTGACCGACTCCCTGGAAGAAAGCCTGAGCAAGACTCCCGGCGTCTTCCACGTGACCATCAACCCCGTCTCCCACACCGTTTGCATCCGGTATCGGGACAAAGAGGGGCTGGCCGCGGTTGTGAAACGCCTAGAATCGGAAGGCTATCCTCAGAAAGAAGGAAAGGAAGCGAAAGCGCCCTTCTGGGTGCGCAACCAGGGGTTGATCTGGGCGGCGCTGACGTTGATCTTCCTGCTGGCGGGCGTGGCCGTGCAGAAGTTCAACCTCGCGCCCAGCCTGCCCTGGCTGTCGGTGGCGTTCTTCGTGGTCGCCTACATCACGGGCGGGCATGAAGGCTTCGTCGAAGCCCTGAAAGACCTTCGCCACGGCCATCTGAACATCGACTTCCTTATGATCGCCGCAGCCGTGGGCGCGGCCCTCATCGGCGAATGGGCCGAAGGCGCGATGCTGCTCTTCCTCTTCACCCTGGCGGAGGCGCTGGAAGACTATGCCATGGACCGCACCCACAGCGCGGTGGAGGCGTTGACGAAACTGCGCCCCAACGAGGCCACAGTGCGCCGCGAGGGCCGGGAAGTTCGTGTGCCCGTGGAGGATGTGCTGGTGGGCGACGTCGTGATCGTGCGCCCGGGCGAGGAGATCCCCCTGGACGGCAAGGTGTTCCACGGCGAAACCCTGGTCAACCAGGCGTCCATCACCGGCGAATCCGCGCCCGTGCACAAGGGCCCGGGCGATGACGTCTTCGCTGGGACCATGAACATCGATGGGGCCATTGACGTGCGCGTGACCAAGGCGGCCAAGGATTCCACCCTGGCCAAGATCATCGACATGGTGTCCGAGGCCCAGAGCCAACGTGCGCCCACCCAGCGCCTCATCGACCGCTTCGCGCATCCCTACGCGGTGGGCGTGCTGGCGTCGGTAGGATTGGCGCTGCTGGTGGGCTATGTCCTGCTGGGAATGCCCTTCCAAGACATCTTCTACAAAGCCATGACCCTGCTGGTGGTGGCGTCCCCCTGCGCGCTGGTCATCAGCACGCCCGCATCGGTGCTTTCGGGCATTGCCGCGGGCGCGCGCAACGGCGTCCTCTTCAAGGGTGGCGTCCATCTGGAGAACATGGCCAAGATCGATATCGTCGCCTTCGACAAGACAGGCACCCTCACCCATGGTCGTCCCGTGGTCACCGACATTCTCTCCTTGAACGGGCTCAATGAGAACGAACTGCTACGTCTGGCGGCCGCAGCCGAGATCCGTTCCGAGCATCCCATCGCCCAGGCCATCGTGGAAGAAGCTAAGAAGCGCGGCCTCGACGCACCCGAGCCCGATTCCTTCCGCGCCATTCCCGGCAAGGGCGTGCGGGCTCAGGTGGATGGCCGGGAGCTGATGGTAGGCAGCCACCGCCTCGTGAGGGAGCATGGCAATGGCCATCGCGACAAGCCCATCCCCGACGATGTCCTCTCTCTCCAGCATGACGGCAAGACCACCATCTTCGTGCTGGAACAGGGTCAGATTCTGGGCGTCATCGCCGTGGCCGACCTGATCCGCGAACAGGCAGCCGAGACCATCGCCGAACTGCGCAAGCTGGGCATCAAGCGCATCGCCATGCTCACAGGCGATTACGAGCCCGTAGCCCGGAACATCGCCCGGCAATTGGGCGTGGATGAAGTCTACGCGGAGCTGCTGCCCGGCGACAAGGTGGATGTCGTCCGCAAGCTGCAAATCGACGGCGCGGTGGGCATGGTGGGCGACGGCATCAACGACGCGCCGGCGCTGGCCCTGGCCGATGTGGGCGTGGCCATGGGCGCGGCCGGCGCCGACGTGGCCATGGAGACCGCGGACATCGTGCTCATGGCCGACGATCTGAGCAAACTCCCCTTCACCTTCCGGTTGGCCCGCAGAGCTCGCGCCATCATCTACCAGAACCTCGCATTCGCCATCCTCGTCATCATCGGCCTGATCATCACCACCTTCACCGTAGAACTCTCCCTGCCCGTGGCCGTGATCGGACACGAGGGCAGCACGATTATCGTCGTGCTCAACGGCCTGCGCCTGCTTCGTTCGTGAGCGACTGGCGAGCGCGCTTGATCGAGCCGCCGCGCCCCGAAACGCTCCTCGAAGCGCGACCCCATCCCCTTGTCCATTCGCCCGGCGCACGGTACAATGCCTCCATGGCTCTTTCCGCATTCCAAGGCTACAAGCTGCTGGTGGTTTACAACTATCTCCCCGGCCGCGAAATGGCTTATCGTCGTTTCATGGTCAACCAGTGGCTGCCAGCCATGCAGGCGTTGGGCCTGGAACCGCTGGAGATCTTCCACACCATGTGGGGCGACTATCCCATCCGGCAGATTTCGCTCTATGCGCCCGATCTGGACACCATGCAACGGGCCTTGAGCAGCCGGGAATGGGAGCTGTGGCGGCAGCGATTAGAGCGTTATGTGAGCGATCTCGATATCTGCATCGTGCCCGCCCGACCCTGGTTTCAGTTCTGTTGAGAGGAAGTGCTGAACATAGAGGATGGACGATGGACGGAAGAGGAGGATAGCAATGCCCCCCTCGCCATCCTCCATCCTCTATTCTAGGCGGATGCGCAATCTGGCTGAGCGAGGCGGGCCCGCTGTTCGCGCGCTTATTTCCCCAGACGAATGTGGGGCTCAATCTCATAGACGACGAAACGCAGCGCCTCCGAGCTCCCATCCTTCACCCGCAGACGCTCCTCCAGATGCAGCCCCAGCGGGGCCAGGGCCGCCTCCAGGGCGGGCTTCTTATCCAGCTCCCAGGCGGGGAAGACCACGAATCGGGCGTAGCCATAGGGATCGGACGCGAGATCGTCCACCAGCATCGCCTCATCCGCCCAATAGACCCGGTCCTCCCGATCCCACAGATACCAGTCCCACTGCCAGCCCAGCCAGCGCTGATAGATGACGCCGTGATAGGGAGGGACGTTGCGCTTCAGATAGTGCGCGACGCTCAGCAGGCCCGTGTAGGCCCCGTGATCCCCGCCCACGGGGATGCGCGCAGTCGCGGCCCGCGCCGCGCCCAGGGCCAGGATCAGGGCCAGCGCGGCCGCCAACCCCCAGCGCCAACCAGCGCTCCAACCGCGGACAGCGTCCCACAGGATGAGCGCGCCGCGGGCGGAGAGCATCGCGGCCAGCGGCGTCAGGGGCAGGAGATAGCGATCCCAGGTCTGGAAACTGACCGCCAGGTGCAGGGCCAGGTAGAAGAGGATGAAGCCCGCGAAGAGCAAGGTCCAGGAGGAAGCAACCAGTGACCAGTCATCAGTCATCAGATCATCGCGCTTCCTCGTCCTCTGATTACAGCTTACTGTCCTTCCCCTCAGTGCTGCCAGGACGGCAACCAGACTCAACCCGATCAAAACCGCGGTCCCCCCAACCCATCCCCCCCACCAGCGCCCCACCTCCCACCAGGCGACTGCGCGGGCCGACCAGTCCGCGGGCGGGATGAACCTGAGTCCGCCATAGCTGCGCCAGGCCTGAGTCCAAAAATCGGGGATGTGCGCGGGCAGAATGCGCCATCGATCCCACTGCCAGACTTTGTAGGCGATGTAGCTGAAACCGAGGGGGAACGTGATCAGTGGCGAGATGAGAGTGACCAGTGATCCATCATCCGTCATCAGTTTGGAACGCGGGCGGAGGCAGCGATACCCATCGCTGATTACCGAACGCCAATGGCGCATCCTACGCGGGTAACGGCCCAGCAACAAGGCAGGCATGATGAGGGGCACAAACAACAGCGCATTCTGTTTGGTGGCAAAGCCCATGCCCAGGGCCAGGCCCGCGAGCAGCCCTAGACGCCAGCTCGCGGCCCACAGCGCCAGCGCGATCCACAGCGTGAGCATGGGATCGGTGTATAACGTGGGGGCGAAACTGATGGCAAAGGGCGAGAGCGCAAAGAACGCTAGCGCGGCCAGGCCCACGCGCGGGCCATCGATGCGCCGGGCCAGCCGCCAGAGCACAACCATGGTCAGGATCGAAAGGAGGACGTTGAGGCTGCGGCCGGACGCGTCGCTAGGCCCGAACCACTGAAACCAGCGGGCCAGCGCGTAGATGAAGAAAGGCGGCTTGTCCACCGCCACCCACTCCAGCATCACATCCCGCTCCGACGCGATGAGCCGGGCCCAATAGCCGTACAAAGCCTCATCCTCCCGCAGAGGATACCAGTCGAACTGCCATACCCGCAGCGCCAGCCCGAGCAGCATCCACAACCCGGCCCAAATCCATTCCCGCCGCCCGCCATTCGCCATCCGCGCCCCGTCATCTGCGACCAGCAACCTGTTATTCGTCACGGATCGCCCGCTCCTCATCCCCTTCTCCCTCGCCCACAGGCCCCTCAAACCGATAACCCACCCCGCGCACCGTCTGGATGTAGCGAGGGTGGGAGGGATCCTCCTCGATCTTCTCCCGCAGCCAGCGGATGTGCACATCCACGGTGCGGGTGGCGCCCGCGTAATCGTAGCCCCACACCTGCGCCAGCAGCAGGTCTCGGCTGAGCACCGCGCCCTCATTGCGCATCAACTCGGCCAGAAGGCTGAATTCCTTGGGACTCATGCTCAAGCGCTGGCCTCGCAGAGTCACCCGCCGGGTAATGAGGTTCAGTGTGAGATCGCCGGAGACGAGGCGGTCGGCCTGAGGCGCGGGCGCGGGGCGGGTGCGGCGCAAGAGCGCGCGAATGCGGGCCACCAGCTCGCCCAGGCTGAAAGGCTTGGTGAGGTAATCATCCGCGCCGCTCTCCAGGCCGATGATCTTGTCCATTTCGGCGCTGCGGGCGGTGAGCATGAGCACCGGCGTTTGGGATGTCTGCCGCAGCGCCCGCACCAGGGAAAGCCCATCCATGCCTGGCAGCATGAGGTCGAGGATGATGAGGTCGTGCTCGCCGGCGCGAGCCTTTTCCAGCCCTTTGGGCCCGGTGGCCGCGGTCTCGATCGCGTAGCCCTGCTGCTTCAGGCTCATTTTCAGAGCCTTGCGCAAGTCCTCATCATCTTCGATAATAAGAAGACGTCTCATGGAGATATGATAAAACGCACGGGCGAGAATCGCCAACTTGCCCGGCGTTTTCGACGCGCCCCTATCTTCACCGCCACGCTTGTCGCTCGTGCATCAAATTCATCCAATTGCAACATTTTTCCTCGATTTTATGATCTGGATCATATCCAGTTGCGTGCGGATCGGGGATACTTGATTGT
>DUEQ01000087.1 GCA_011192085.1 Caldilineae bacterium | reverse complement strand
TAGCGCGGCGCGTCGGGGAAGGTCAGTCGCACGGCGATGTTGCCGATGCCCTCCGAGGGGACGTAGGCGACGACCTTACTGCCGGGCTGCGCCGGCGCGGCGGCCTGCGTGGGCCGCCCGACGGTTGGGGCGGCTTCCCGCTCTTGGGGTTGGGCGGGTGTCGCTTCGGCGGGTGGGGTGGGGGTTGTCGGGCCGCAGGCCGAGGCGGTCAATATCAAAACCAAAATTGGGAGCAGTATGCGTTTCATTAGACTCATTGCATAATAGTGGGATAGGAGAATGGTTTCTCAAGGGCTGACGCTCCCCGCGCTTTCAGGCGGTTTGCCATGCCAACCGTTGGCGGGTTCGGCGGTTCACAATAGCCGCAACTAGGAAGAGGATGTCATCGTGGATTTCCGGGCTGTGCCGGAAGCGTTCCGCCAACGAGCGGAAATGCTTTATCCGGGCCAACACATTTTAGACCACGATACGCACTCGCGCCAACTCCTGATTGGCCGATTTCTGATCCTCCTTCAGGGGATGGTTCCGCCGCGCCTGGTGAGGTGTCGCTACGCTGTGCTCCGGTAAGTCGTGGTGCAACCCGTCGAAACCGGCATCGGCCACCACCCCCACCCGGCGGGGAATCCGTTCCAACGCCCGTTCCGACTCACCGTTGCCTTGTCTACGCCAAACAGCGCCCCCAGCGTTGCCGTCGTCAGGTAGAGCCGAACCCACATCGTCGTCATCAGGACTCGGGTCGCCGGGCCCTGCTGATAGGGATGCCCCGCCCCAATCGCCCGCCGTCGATCCGGCCGACTCAACCGCTCCCGTTCCGCCTCCTCCCACGCCGGAACAAACCGCTCGTAGAGTGCTTCAAACTCCCCATCGCTCAGCCCGGTAAGCGCCTTTACGGCCCCCGGCCGACGACGCAGCGTCTCATACCGAAGCATCGCTCCTCTCACTCCTATCGTCAAAATGCCGGGGATGTGTATTCTCTCACATTTTCACTTATTGCACAACTGGTCTAATGCCCGTATGGGCTCTGGGGTCTTTTCTACGAACGTTGCGGGTGGGTGGTCTCCCTCTCCGGTGTTGCCGACCGCCTGCG
>DUEQ01000086.1 GCA_011192085.1 Caldilineae bacterium | reverse complement strand
TGCGGCCCGACGGCTCTCAATTCATGGTGAACAAGGGCCAGCACATCTATCCGGGCTATGTGACGTTGGCCCTGGTCGCGATGGCGCTGTGGACCTATCGCAGACGATGGCAGACGTGGGCTCTGGCCGCGCTCACGCTCTTCTTCGCCTGGGCAGCGCTGGGCCCGCAGATCCGCGTCAACGGCTACAACACCGGCATCCCCGGCATCTTCACCCTCCTGGTCAAGATCCCCTTCTTTCAGGCCAACCGCTATCCCAGCCGATACAGCGTCATGATCTTCCTGGGCCTGGGCTTGCTGGCCGCGCTGGGGGCTTATGCGCTGCTGGCCCGCGCGCGCACGCGCCGCGGCCAGACCGTATGGACCGCGCTCCTGGCCGCGCTCATCCTTTTCGAACACCTCAGCATCCCCCTGCCCTTGTCGGACTTTCGTCTGCCTCCCGCCTACGCCGCGGTCGCGGCCGACGACCGCCAGGACGCCCTGCTCGACCTGCCCGTGGGCTGGCGCAACGGTTTCAACGTCTTCGGCAAATCAGATGTCATCATCATGTACGAGCAGTGGTGGCAGACCTACCACGGCAAACCCCTGCTGGGAGGCAACACCAGCCGCAATCCCGAACAAAAATTCCAATACTTCATGGAGAACCCCGTCATCGGCGTGGTGGCAGCGTTGCAGGATGGCAGGAACGTGCCAGATGATGATTTCCGACGGGCGGTCGCGCTGGGGCCTGACCTGCTGGCATTCCTCAATATCCACACGGTCCTGGTCCATCGAGATAAAGTCCCCCCGGATTTCGAAGATCAACTGACGACGATCTTTCCCCTGACCTTCCAGGACGCGCAGGGAGGCGTGGCCCGCTACGAGGTCCATGGCCAGCCCATCGCCTCCCTGGACCTGACCCCCGCAGACCCGGCGCTGAGAAGCTATCTCGACTTCGGCTGGGGCGAGCCCAGCCTGTCGAAGGCCATGGACGCCCTTTGGGCCGTGAAGCGGGACGCGGCCCTGCTGCTGCCCGCCTCCTCCCAGCCCAGCCAACTCATCCTCACCCTGTACTCGCCTGGACCTCAGACCCTGCGCCTGGACCTGGATGGCGAGCCGTGGGAGACCCTGACGCTCTCACCCGGCGTGCAGGAGGTGACGCTGAACCCGCCCCTGGCGCGGAACGGCTTCCCCCAGCATCTCGTCATCCACGCCCATCGCGTCTTCGACCCCGCGACCATCCCCCTCAACCTGGATTCCAACCGGGCCAGCGATGACGCGTTGGTGGGTGCGACCCGCGTGAGGAGCCCGCTGCACATCGTCGCCCGCAGCGCGGGCAAGGATGTGGGCGACTTCGGTCATCTCTACGTCAACGGCCAAGAGGTCAGCCCCAACCAACGGGGCTACAACCTGGTCGCCATCGACCCGCTGGCTGGCCGCGTGCTGGAAGCCGCCCGCTTCGACACCCATGATCCCCGCCAAGCGCCCCAGGCCAGCGCGGCCATGGCGGCGTGGATTGGGACCCTGCCCGATGGCGTCATCGTGGCCGGCGCGGTGCGCGACGCAGCCGCGCTCAGCCTGGGCGAAGACGCCATGGCCGCGCTGCGCAGCCTGGGGGTCAGCGATGACATTCGGGGACAGTTGCGCCGGAGTCACGCGTTCGTTGGGGTCAAGGGCGCTGCGCCGGGGGCCGCGCTCAGCCAAACATCGGACCTGTGGCCCGTGACCGTGGTCGTGGGGCAAGGCTTCACCGCGGCCACGCCCGCGTTCGCCCTGCTCAACCTGCGCTGGCGCGCATCCAGCCCCTGAATGGGCGTGGAAGAGGAGGCGCAACAATGCACCCCCTCCCCTGCCCTCCCCCAATACTCGCTGCGCTTGTGTTCTGAGGAGGGAGCCCTTCATCCGCGAAGATCTTTTGCTATCGGCAGGCTCCTCCTCCCGTGCGACGGAGGTCGTAACGGGGGGCTGGAAGGGGGCTTTGCGGCAACGCCAACTTTAAAATCGCTGGAGGGGCCGCAACCCCATTTGACAGCGCCGCCGCTTTCGCATACCCTATACCCATGGCGCGTCAGACGCATCTTTTGGTGCGTCGCACCGCCGCTCTCCGACCTCCCCCGCGTCTTTTGGCGCGGGGGATGATCTGAAATGCGAGGTCTTTATGGATCGTCCCATCGAACAAATCGCTGTCTTTATCGATTTCGAAAACATCGCCCGCTGGGCGGAAGAGGTCTTTCTGGACTTCGAATTGACTCCGGTCATCGAACATCTACAAAGTCGAGGGGCCCTGGTCATCAAACGGGCGTATGGGGATTGGAGCCGCTTCGCCCACTATCGGGATGAGATGATGGACAACGCCTTCGATCTCATCCAGATGTACAGCGTGCGCGCGGGCAAAAACCGGGCCGACATCCGCATGGCCATGGACGCGCTGGAAACGGCCATGACCCGTCCTCACATCCGCACCTTCGTCATCATCTCAGGCGACAGCGACTTCGGCGCGCTGGTCAGCAAGCTACGGGAATATGGCAAATACACCCTGGGCATCGGCCCGCGGCAGATCACCCATCGCCTGCTGGTCAAATCGTGCGATGAGTTCATCTACCTGGAGACGCTGCTCGATGAGAGCGCGATGGTCTCGGAGCAGGCCGCGACCGATCGGGAGGCGGGCCGCATCCTGCTGAGGAAGACGCTGCGGGCCCTGGGCCAGCGGGGAGAGACCCCCGTCGAGGCTGCGCGCCTGCGCCAGACCATGCTCTCCATGGATCCCACCTTCAACGAAGCCAGCTTCGGGTTCCGCCAGTTCAAGGACTGGCTGGCGGCCAATGAGGACCTGGTTAGCCTGCGAGAGCAGGACTTGCGGCTGTATGTGGTGCTGCGCGAAGCGCAGGAGAGGGAGATCAAGCCCCTGACGGCCAAATCCCCTGTCCCGCCCGCGACGCCCGCTCCCCTCGCGGATTCCCCCACCGGCCTGGCTCGCCAATACCGCCAGATCTTCTCTCGGCTGAAGATGGCCGCGGCCGATTTCAGCACCCGCCGCGACGTGCTTCGCGACATCTATCGCGAGCTTAGCGACCATCCCGGCGAATACACCACCGACAGCCTGCTGGAAACCTTGCGGGAACGCTATGAACAACAGGGGTTCGGTCGCAGCAAAACCATGCTGCGACATATCTGGCAGATGGGCTTTCGTCAGCGCGCGTTCGGCTATGGCGACCAGCCCGCGTCGGTGCGCACGCCCGTGTGGCTCGCTCCCGACATCGACAGCGAATCCGCGTTCGTGCGCCGGGCCGAATCGGGTTTCGTGTATGCGATCATCCACGCCGGGCTGGAGGTGAATCTGGAAGAGCTGGCCGCCATCCTGGTCAACGACGCGGACCAGGCCGACTACATCCAGACCCTGCTCAACGAGTTGGAGGCCCGCGGACTCATCGTCAGTGAGAACGGACATTATCGACTACCCGGCCATTCCGCCATCCCCTTCTGCGATCACCCCGCCCTGCGGCCCATTTGTCGAGAGATCGAGCAGGTGCAACTGCCCGAAAACGTGACCATCAGCCCGGAAAAAGCCTTCACCCTGGCGAAACGGGCCATGATCCAGCGCTCTCAAGATTTCTCGGCCTCGGCCCGCAGCTATCTCTACGCCTGCCGCATTCAGTGGGAGGCAGTGATCAATCGGATGCAGGGCGCGAATCTGGAAGACCTGCGCTGGCTTATCGCGTCCTATGCGTCGGTGCGGGCGGGCGAGCTTTCGCAGGTGGACAAGGATTACGCCCAATCCCGAACCTATTACCTGGCCTTCTTCCTCCTCGTGCAGGAGGACGACCCCCTCTGGAGCCGTATGCGCGGGCTGATCAATCCCATGCTGGTGTATTATTGGGCCAACGCGGGCCGCGAGCTGGGCGTGGACGTGTCCTCATGGAATCTAAGCGCCGCTCTCCCCGCGCAGGTGGCCATGCATGCGGTGACTCACAAGCACGCGGAGCTGGTAGAGGGCTGGCGAAAGCGCACTCGGGAGCTGGCCGAAGTCAATCCGGGCGTGCTCAAACGCGTGGTGGAGCAAATCCGCCATAACTATCCCGACCAACCCGCTTATCTGCTGGCCGCCGATGCAATCCAGCGCATATTAGAGGAAGCCAAGCAACCGGTGCTGTTGTCGTGAGCGCGCTTAGGGCGATCCGCCGCGCCTACTTTGTCTTCATCACGACGAGCGCCCGGCCCGCGGGCCGGTCGATCTTGTTGACCACGACGATGGCTTTGTGGCCCTTTTCGATGGCCTGACGCAGGACAAAGCGGGTTTGGGGCATGGGGCCTTCCACCGCATCCACCAGCAGCAGGACGCCATCCACCATATTCATGACCCGCTCCACCTCGCCGCCGAAGTCCGCGTGACCAGGCGTATCCACGATGTTGATGGTGACGCCCTTGTATTGGATGCCGGTGTTCTTGGCCAGGATGGTGATGCCGCGTTCCCGTTCCAGATCGTTGGAATCGAGGACGCGTTCAGGCGCCTGCTGATTGGCGTGAAAGACGTTGGCCTGGCGGAGCATGCCGTCCACCAGGGTGGTTTTGCCATGATCGACATGGGCGATGATGGCGATGTTGCGGATATCGGGGCGGGGTTGGGGCATGGATTGGAGATTGGGGAATGTGGGAGCTGGGGACATGGATGGGAAAGGCGTCAAATGGCATTGACGGCTGACATGGCATTTACCAAATCATGACGTTTGACAGACTTTTTCTGCCGCGGCCCCTTCGCAAGGCGATCGAAGGCAGTAATTTGGCGGACGCGCCGGGCAGAAGGCACAAAAATCCCCGGCAACCTACGCCGGGTGAGGGGTCATTCTAGGCGATTTGGGCGGGGAATGCAAGCCGAGAGCGAAAGGATCGGTCGTTAAGCGTCGGAGAGGCGGCGCGGGATGCGGATGGCGGCCCAGTCGTGGTACACTTTCATCATCGCCTCACCCCATCTCCCATCCTTATCCCTCCCGCCATGCCCGATCGCTCCCAGCTCATCTCCCAGCTCGCGCATCGCCGAATCCTTATCGTCGGCGATCTCATCCTGGATGAATATCTCATCGGTCGGGTCAGCCGCTTGAGCCGGGAAGCGCCCGTGCCCGTGCTGGAGCAGACGCGCGCGGCCTACGCGCCCGGCGGCGCGGCCAATCCTGCGGCCAATGTGCAGAGCCTGGGCAGCCAGGCCATCATGGCGGGCGTGTTGGGCGCGGATGACGCGGGTCGCCGCTTGCGGGCGTTGCTGGCGCAGAGGGGCGTCGATCTCGCGGGCGTCATCACCGATCCCGACCGCCCCACCACCCAAAAGACGCGCATCGTGGCCGAGGGCGCATACGTCTTCGCCCACCATCTCGCTCGGGTGGATCGTCTCAGCCGGGAGCCGTTATCGGGCCATCGAGAGCGCCATCTCTGCGACCGCATTGAAGCGCTGATCCCCCGCGTGGACGCAGTTCTGGTCTCTGATTACCGCCTGGGCGTGGTCACCCCTGCGGTGGCCGCGATGACGCGCTCAGCCGCGCGGGATCGCGGCGTCCTGACCACAGTGGACACCCAGGGCAATCTCGCGGCGTTTCACGGTTTCGATCTGGTTCGCTGCAACGCCCACGAGGCTGCGCACTACCTGGGGCGAACGCTGAAAGAGGATGCGGACTTCGAAGCCGCGTTGCGGGAATTGGCTGAGGCCCTCGACGCCCGAGCGGCCATTATCACCCGGGGTGCAGCGGGGCTTTCAGGCGTGACGCCCCAGGGCGAGGTCTTCCATCTCCCGGCTAGCAATCGCACCCAGGTGTTCGATGTGACCGGCGCCGGGGATACGCTGATCGCGGTGACGACCCTGGCTCTGGCCGCGGGCCTGGATGTGCGTATCGCGGCGGAGCTGGGCAATCGGGCCGCGGGCGTGGCCGTCACCCGGCTGGGAAACGTGGCCGTGAGGCCGGGGGAGATGGTATAATCGAAATGTATGGAAGCTGGCAACAATGAAGTTCTCTTCTCCCTTTTGTTGATTACGAGCCTGGCCGCTATCGTACCGCTGCTGGCGAGACGATTGCAGCGTTTTCGCATCCCTATTGTGGTGGGGGAAATCATCGTCGGCATCCTCATTGGCAAGAGCGGCTTTCATCTGGTGGCGACGGAAAGCGAGATCATCCAATTTCTGGCCTGGTTTGGATTCATCTTTCTCATGTTCCTCTCGGGCCTGGAGCTGGATTTCGGCGCGCTCATGCCCTCCAGCAATGAGGAAATGCCTTTTTGGAAGCGCCCACTGGTGATGGCGGTCATCAGCTTCGTCATCACCCTGACGCTGGGCATGACGATGGGGTTTGAATTGAAGGTGCAAGGGGTGACCGAGGCCGCCATCCTTATGGGCCTGGTGCTGAGCACGACCTCGTTGGGCGTGGTGATGCCCATCCTCAAAGAGAAACGAATGGTGACCTCCTCCTATGGACAGACCATTCTGGTGGCCGCGCTCCTGGCCGATTTCCTCACCCTCTTTCTGCTCAGCATCGACGTGGCCTTTTTGGTGAAAGGGCTCACCCTCGACCTGTTATTGATCCTGGTATTGCTGCTGGCGGTGGCCGCGTTCCTGCGGATCGGGCGTTCGCTGCTATCCAATCCCAAATTGAGCCAGGTGCTGGAAGAGGTGGCCGAGACCACGGCGCAGATCCGCGTGCGGGGTAGTTTTGCGCTCATGGTGGCGTTGGCCGCGTTAGCCAGCGTATTGGGCATCGAGGTGATCCTGGGCGCGTTTCTGGCGGGCGCAACGGTCAGCATCCTCTCGGACCGCAACAACCCTGTCTTGCGAGAGAAGCTGGACGCGATGGGGTTCGGATTCTTCATCCCCATTTTCTTCATCATGGTGGGCGTGAATCTCGACCTCAAGGCCCTGCTCTCCTCGCCCGGAAACCTCATCCTGCTGCCCGAATTGCTCGCGGCCGCCTTTCTCATCAAATTCAACGCGGCTCTTGTGTTCAAGCCTGCGTTCAACTGGCGGGAGACGTTTGCCGCGGGCGCGCTGCTCTCCGCCCGACTCTCCCTCATCATCGCGGCGTCGGCCATTGCCCTCGACCTGGGCGTGATCAGCGATGCCGTGAACACGGCCATCATCCTCGTGGCCATCATCACCGTCACCATCTCGCCCATCCTCTTCGATTTTCTCCTGCCCCAACAGGAGATCCAAACCCGGCGTCGGGGAGCGATCATCGTCAGCTCACGGGAGCTGGCCCTGGTCTTGGCCAACAACCTGGCCAAGGTCATCCCGGTCACCATCGTCACCCGCTTACCCTTCCGCCAGGCAGACCTGCCCGATCCCAACATCCGGCTGGTGCAGGGCGACGCCCGCAACCCCGAGACGTTACGCCAGGCGGGCGCGGAGGAGGCCGCGCATTTCGTGTGTTTGAGCGCGGAGCCCGACTTCAACGAGCAGGTGTGCAAGATGGCCTTGCAGGAATTCGATTTCGAGAACGTGGTGACCTGGCAGCCCGATGAGCAACGTCGCCTGGACAGCCTGGAGCGGATGGGGGTCAAGGTGATCTATCCAGGCATGGCCACGCTCATCGCACTGGAGGGGTCTGTACTCTTCCCCGAATCCTTCGATGTCATCGCGCATCAGGAGGAGGACATGGAGATGCGCCAGGTGCGGCTGCGCAACCGGCGTTATCATCAACGCGCGTTGAAGGAAGTGAGGCTGCCTGGCGATGTGTTGGTGGTGCGGGTGCGCCGCGGGGAAGAACGGCTCGTCCCCCATGGCGGGACGGAGTTAAGACTGGGGGATGTGCTGCTCCTGGTAGGTTCAACAACCTTCATCGAGGATGCGGTGCGGATCTTAGAGGAAGAGGGGGTGTAGGCCGCTAGGGCAGGAAGGCGGCAAAGACCTCGTTGGCGATGAGGACCGCGCGCGGGGTGAGACGGACGCGCGCGGGGGTGAGCTCGATGAGCCCGCGGGATTGCAGGTCTGTCAGTTCTTCGGGCCAGACATCGGTCACATCCACGCCGAATCGATCGTGGAATCGCTCACGCGCCACGCCCGCCCGGATCAACCGCAGCCCCAGCATCACGGTTTCCCCCATCTCCAGTGGCTCATCGATGTCCTCCTCCATGCTCCAATAAGGCCGCCCCGCCTGCACCCGGCGGATGTACGTTTTCACCTGGGCGATCACCGCCCGGCGTTCTCCCCGCCACCAGCCATGCGCTCCCGGCCCAAAACCTAGATAAGGTTCGTTCCGCCAGTAAATAAGATTGTGGCGGGACGCGAAGCGGGGCAGCAGGTCGCGAGACAGGGGGCCGCGCGCCCAGTTGGATATCTCATAATGTTCAAAGCCGGCGCGGGCCAGGAGGTCGCGGGCCATGTCATAGAGGTCGGCCGCGAGGTCGGAATCGGGCTGACTGACCAGACCCCGAACCACCCATGCATCCAGAGGCGTGCCCGGCTCCACCGTCAGGCTATAAAGGGAGAGATGCTCGGGATGCAATGCGATGGCGGTTTGCAGGGTGCGCCGCCAGCGATCAGGCGATTGTTCAGGTAAACCGAACATGAAATCGAGATTGATATTTTCGAAGCCTGCGCGGCGGGCGAGGTGAAACGCGGCCCGGGCCTCCTCTGCGTTGTGAATGCGTCCCAGAAAGCGCAGCTCCGCGTTATCGAAGGATTGCACGCCCAAGCTCAGGCGGTTCACCCCCAGCTCTCGCAAGACCTCGAACCGAGTGGCGTCCACCGCGCCGGGATTGGCTTCGCTGGTGATCTCTGCATCGGGCAGGATGGCGAAGCCGTCATGAAGGGCATGGAAGATGGCCCGGAGATGGCGGGGATCCAGCACGGTGGGCGTGCCGCCTCCCACAAAGACCGTCCGCACATGTGGACGCCCCAACGCCTCCCCGGTGCGGCGGATATCCCGGCTCAGCGCCTGCACAAATGCGTCATACTGGTTTTCCCGCCCGGCGTAGGTGTTGAAATCGCAATAAGGACATTTGCGCTGGCAAAAGGGAATGTGGACATAGATGGCGAGGGGAAGCATTATGAGTAT
>DUEQ01000085.1 GCA_011192085.1 Caldilineae bacterium | reverse complement strand
GTCACGATATGAATGGCGATGTCGGTTGTTCCGATCATGAACCGAATCGTTCTAGGGCTTGGCGCACATTACTCGGGATCTGACCATGGCTGGCCCGGTCCAGAAAATCGAGCACCCGCCGGGCAGACACGCCTCGTTTCTTGGCTCGTTTCAGCCCCCGTTGGGTGATCTGATACCGATACGCAGGCTCGCTGGACTGCCAGAAGGTGAACAACGCCACCCGCAAGTGATCCCACAGGCTGATGTGGGGCGCTAGGGTGATGATGAACGTCTTGTCGATGTGGAGGACGGGGCCCTGCGGCGAGTCGGCGGGCGCGTCGTCGCGGAGAAAGGCCTGGCCCTGGCGGGTCAATCGCCATCGATGGCCCTTGCCATCCAGCGCCACTGCGCCCAGCCAGAAGAGGGGGCCTCGCCAGATGTAGCGGATGAGCGCGCCTTCCACCGCGGGCCAGTGCTCGAACCCGCGAAGGAAATCCCCGGCGTTGTTTTGGATGTACCAAGTGTCGTAATTCGCGTCGGGACGCTGGAAGTCGGGCATGAACTCATAGATCATGGCGATGAAATCATCGAGATCATACCACGCCTCGGGCTGAACCCGACCCAGTTGTCCCAACAAGGCCTCTCGCGCCAACCGGGGCTGATTGCTCCACGCACCCCCCTGGCAATGGAGTCCGGGCGTAAGGCAGAGGTCGTTCCAGTCCTCCTCCTCCTCCCGCCAGGCCCGGAAGAGAGTCGCCATCTGCTCCGCCCGGTTCAATTCCAACCACGGGCGCAGGGCCTTGCCGAATTTCTGGCGGCCCTTGCGCGCCTCGATCAAGCCCAGGCTTTTCGCGACCGTGAAGAGCAGATGTAAGGGGCCGCCCCGCTCCAGGGGTTGCTTGCGGATAGTGGTCAGGCGCAGTCGGGGTGTCAGGGTTTGCAGGTCCTGATATCGCCAGCGGCCATCCCCTCGCAGCCTCACCGGATGACTATACACGTAGGCTAGCAAGACGCCCAGGTCATCCAACAGCATCTGGCCGAGCTCGCGGGGGGAGTCGGGAGGAGCCACGGAGTGGGGCAAGGGGGGCGCGGGCGTGGCGTGACGTTCGAGGGGGAGGAGGGGTCGCAGGTCTTGGGGAATGCTGACGAATTCGATCATCTCCCCATTCACGTCGCGGAAGCTGCGAAGGATCCAACCCAGCCACCACAACTCCTCACCAGGCCCGGTGGGATTCTTCCACGGCTGTTCGGTCTGCAAGCGGCCCGCACCAATGCGTCGCAGCTCGCCGAAGCGGCGTTCGAAGGCCAGCATGGGCATGCCTTTGTCATCCTGCATCAGCGCGGCCAGGGTCTGCCTGGCCTGAGGGGAGATGTCCTCCCACACCTCGCGCACATGCTCGGGCTCCAACATCCGCTGCGCCAGTTCGCGGGCGAAGCCACCCTCTGTCGAGCCATTCTCTATGAGCAGGCCCTGGTTTTGTGCGATGACTCGCAATTCGATGATATCCCGGTCGGCAAAATGCTGTTGTAATTTCATGGCTTTCGCTACTTATGTGAGGCTTCTCGCGGTTGGGATCCCTGTCGAGGCTTTTCCATCAAATTCAGGTCTTCGTGCGGATGGATGATGAATTGGCCGCCCGGCTCCAGAAAATGCACCTGGGTTTCGGGCGCGAAGCGTTTCATGTGATAGAGAAATTTGGGGCCGGGCGTCCGCAGATAGGTGAACAACTCCCAAATGTGCCCCAGGGGGCGGAAGGATCCCCAGTGAATGGGCACGACGTGGCGCGGTTTGAGCAAGGCCACTGCTTCGGCCGCGGTGCGGGGGTCCAGATGGCCCGCGCCCAGGGTCGGGCCCCAACCCCAGATAGGCATGAGAGCCACATCGAGGTTCTCTTTGGCCAGCTCGGCCATTTGGGGGAAGACGTCGGTGTCGCCAGGGAAGTAGACCGTGCTCTCCCCTTTCAGCAGATAGCCCTGAGCCAGGCCAATGATGGGCAGGTTGCCGCCATGTTCGGCATGGATGACGTGGATGGTCACGTCATCGAGCTGGTAGACATCGCCCGGACTGAGTTCGATGACCGGACGACATAGCACGCGTCGTAGCCATTTCCCCGCGCCTCGGGGCGCGATCATGGGCGCGTGGGGAGGCAGTCGGCGCAGCGAGGGGAGGTGCAGGTGATCGAGATGGAGGTGGGAAAGCAGGATCAGATCGGGCGATGGCTGCTGGCTCACCCATTGCGGCGCGGAGAAATTCCGTCTGCGCAGATGGAGGACGCGATCGGTGAGCACGGGGTCGGTGAGGATGTGCTTCCCCCGCATGTGAAACATCATTGTGGCATGGCCCAGAAAGCTAAGGGCGTCGGGCATGCTTCCATTTTACAATCTTTTTACGATTTTCAAACATTTTACATTTAGCCTTAGGCTAACGT
>DUEQ01000084.1 GCA_011192085.1 Caldilineae bacterium | reverse complement strand
TATCGTACAGCCTTTCACTTCAAGAACTCCCAAAGATGAAAAGAATAACCTGGCTCACCCTCCCTGCTCGGAACATCTACGGCCGGTTGGCGGATGGGTTGGGCAATCTGAGCTCCTCCTCCTGGGCCCTGGCCAATTCCCCATGGGATGAGAGCGGCCCCGCGTTGGCGGCCTCGGAGAGCGGCCACCAACATCTGGCGGCTTGGGTCTGGGGCCCCGCGCCCACGCCCCGGGCATGATGCAGATGCAAGTCATGAACCATTCCGCGCGGCACGGGGGTGCAAAGTAGCCGATCCGTGATATCATCAGAAGACCGCGATCCAACGGCGAACGTCATCATCGTGGATGGCGTCCAAGATCGCTGCGGAAGACCTGCATCGTGACGCCTATCTCGACCAACGGAGGACAAGTGCATGGAAATTCAAGGTAAGAACTTCTTGATTCTCGGCGGCGCGGGCCAGGTGGGCAAGGCTGTCTCTCGCCGTCTGCTGGCCTTTCATCCCGCCCATCTGGTCATCGCTTCCATCGATCAGGCCAGCGCCGAGGCCACCGCGGCCATGCTCGCCAAAGAAGCGCCCGACGGCGTCCAGGTCAGCGCCTGCTGGGGGAACATCTTCGTGCCCTGGGAATTCAAGGACATGCGGTGGGACGAGTTATTGGCGGATGGGGCGATGCGGCGACGCTTGCTCGACGACTTGCTGGACCCCATGGTGGGGGAGCGGAAGGAAGCCATCCTTGAGAACAACACGCTAGCCCGCTTCGTGCGCCAGTATGAACCTGACGGCATCATCGACTGCATCAACACCGCCACAGCCTTCGCCTATCAGAACATCTACGCCAGCAGCCGCGAGTTGCTGGAGACCATGCAAAATCCAGACCCGGCCAGCCATCTGGCGATGGCGGAGAAGCACGTCCTGCGCACCTACATCCCTCATCTCGTGCGCCACATCCAGATTTTGAACGAGGTCTTGAAATTCGAGGGGGCGCACTGGCGGGGGGTGCGCATCTACATCAAGGTGGGCACCAGCGGCACGGGGGGCATGGGCCTGAACATCCCTTACACCCATGGCGAGGAGAAGCCCTCAGCCATGCTCCTTTCCAAATCCGCGCTCGCGGGCGGTCATAGCATGCTCATGTTCCTGCTGGCCCGCACCCCGCCCACCCGCAAGGTAGTCAAGGAGATCAAGCCCACCGCGGCCATCGGCTGGGCCCAGATCGGCTACGGCCCCATACGCCGTCGCGGCCGCCCCATCGAACTCTACGATTGTCCGCCCGAGGAAGCCTATCCCCTGGACGAAGCCCTGGCCGACGAGGGCGCATTCGGCCAGCCCACTGGTGGGGTGCTGGAGAACGTCTATGTGGACACAGGGGAGAACGGCCTCTTCGCGTTGCAAGAGTTCTCCACCATCACCTCCCTCAACCAGATGGAGTTCGTCACGCCCGAGGAGATCGCACACTACATCATCATGGAGATCCAGGGGGGCAATACGGGCTTCGACATCATCAGCGCCCTGGATCAATCGGTGCTGGGGCCCACCTATCGCGCGGGCATTTTGCGGGAGGGTGCGCTGGCCCGCATGCGTCACCTGGAGCGGGAGCACGATGTGGAGAGCATCGCGTTCGAGATCTTGGGGCCGCCCCGACTCTCCAAGCTGCTGTACGAAGCCTATCTGCTGAAGCTGGTCACGGGCGACAGCATGACTCGGGCGTTGACTATGTCGCCCGAGGAGCTGGCCGAGGCCGCATATGAGCGCATCGCCGCGGACGCGCGACTTCGCTCCCACATCATCTCCATCGGCATCCCCATCCTCACGCCCGACGGGGAGAAGCTGCTGCGCGGGCCGGAGATCAAGGGGGAACACGCGGAGGATGGCTGGGTGGACCTGACGCCAGAGAACATGGCTCATTGGCAGGAGCGCATCCGTCGCATTCGGACCAGCACCGAACAACAACTCCAGGCCGACCGGGGCCAATACTCCTCCCGCTACTACCGGGTGTTCGTCGACCCGGCCACGGGCGATGTAAAGGACCACGTCGTGCCGGGCGACCTGGCGGGGTGGATCTTCACCTACGAAGAGGGCGGCATCCGGGTGAAGTCGTAGCGTGAGGAGAGCATAGGGATCACCGGTTGAAGTGATCTGTTCTGGATGGGTTGGGACGATAGACGATGGGCGGGAAAGCGCCGCCGAACATCGTCCATCGTCCGTCGTCCATCCTTTTGGGCAAGATGAGCGCCCAAGCCATCCCCAGATGGCTGCGCGCCCGCATTACGGGAGGGGCGGACGCGCATCGGGAGACCAACCCTCGATGCGGTCGAACGCCCGAAGGACGGGCTCAGGCACGGGCGCCTTCCGCCCGGCGCGATAGTCCAGGAAGACGATGGTCGTATCGCCCTCCGCGGCGACGACGCCATGCTCCAAGCTGATCAGGCGATAGGCCACCAGGATGCGATCCCGTCCCACGCCCGCCACCCGCACGCCCGTGCGAATCCGGTCAGGATAGGTGAGGGGGAAGCGGTAGCGGATGCGGTGGCTGTGGACGATGGGGCCGACGCCCTCCGCCTTCATGATGTCGAACATGGGCGTTTGCTCGAAATAGCGGATGCGAGCGCTCTCGAAATAGCGCAGATAGACCGCATTGTTCACATGCTGGAACGCGTCCATATCGCCCCAAGCGACATCTTGTTCGTAGATGACAGGAAAGGCAGCCAGGAGTTCGTTTTGCATAGGGTTAACGATG
>DUEQ01000083.1 GCA_011192085.1 Caldilineae bacterium | reverse complement strand
TTGTTGTTTACTGAACCAGTGGGCGGCTAAAGAAGCGAGTATCGTCCACATCGTCCCGACTCGGACGACAGCTTACCACAAGGAGTCATCCAACCATGGGCATCAAAGTCTACAAGCCGACCACGCCCGGTCGGCGGGGGATGAGCGGGTACACCTTCGAGGAGATCACCCGCACAAAACCCCACAAACCCCTGCTGCGCCCCCTCAAGAAGAAAGCTGGGCGCAACAATCAAGGCCGTCTCACCGTGCGGCATCGGGGCGGCGGCCACAAACGGCGCTACCGCCTCATCGACTTCAAACGGGACAAGCACGGCATTCCCGCCCGGGTCGATTCCATCGAATACGATCCCAACCGCAGCGCCCGCATCGCCCTTTTGGTTTACGCCGATGGCGAGAAGCGCTACATCCTGGCGCCTTTGGGCCTGCAAGTGGGCGACACGGTCATGTCTGGCCCGGACGCGGAGATCCGCCCCGGCAACGCCCTGCCCCTGATGAACATGCCCCTGGGCACCCTGGTGCACAACATCGAACTGCAACCGGGCAAGGGGGGACAGCTCGTGCGGGCTGCGGGCGCTTACGCTCAGCTCATGGCCAAGGAGGGCCGCTATGCGACCCTGCGTCTGCCCAGCGGCGAGATGCGCAAGGTGTTGCTGAACTGCATGGCCACGGTGGGCCAGGTCAGCAATCCCGAGCACAAGAACATCAACCTGGGCAAGGCGGGCCGCAAACGCTGGATGGGCCGTCGGCCCGAGGTGCGCGGTTCGGCCATGGACCCCGCTTCCCATCCCCATGGCGGCGGCGAAGGCCGTTCGCCCATCGGTTTGCCTGGTCCCAAGACGCCTTGGGGCAAGCCTGCGCTGGGCAAACGCACCCGTCGCAACAAACGCACCGATCAGTACATTATCCGGCGTCGCGGCAAGAAGCGCCGCTAGGAGGAATTCGATTATGTCCCGGTCTCTGAAAAAAGGTCCGTATATCAATCCGAAACTGCTTCGCAAGATCGAAGAGATGAACCGCAAGGGCGAGAAGCGCGTGATCCGCACCTGGTCCCGCGCCTCGACCATCTTCCCGCAGATGGTGGGCCACACCATTGCTGTGCACAATGGGCGTCGCCACGTGCCCATCTACATCACCGAGAACATGGTGGGCCATAAACTGGGCGAGTTCGCACCGACGCGCTTCTATCGCGGTCACATCGTCAAAGAAAAGAAAAGCAAGGCGCGACGCTAGCAGCAGGTTGCAAGGCGCAGGGGGCGTGGCGCGCCATCACCCGCCGTTTGCCCTTGACCCCCTGCCACCCCGAAGAAAGAGGTATCAAAATGTCCTATCTGGTTCAATCGAAACGCAAATACGTTGGCATTTCCGCCCAGAAGGTGCGCCTGGTCATCGATGTGATTCGCGGCATGCCCGCGCTGGAGGCGATGGATGTGCTGGCGCACATGCCTCAGGCTGCGGCCAAAGAGGTGCGCAAGGCGCTGCAGTCGGCCATAGCCAACGCGGAAGAGAATGAGAGTATGGCCCCGGAGGACTTGTGGATCGCGGAGATCTACGCGGATGAGGGGCCTTCTACGAAACGATATCGTCCCGGCGCGCGCGGTCGTGTGAAACCGATCATCCGCCGCTCCTCCCATATTACTGTCAAGCTTGAAGAGCGATAAGTCCAAGGAGGCGTATTTTGGGTCGCAAAGTCCATCCCACCGGGTTCCGACTCGGCATCACCAAGAAACACCTGTCGCGCTGGTACGCAGAAGGTCAGGATTACACCCGGCTGATCGCGGAAGACCGCGCGATTCGCGAGGAAATCTACAAGCGCCTGTCCCACGCAGGCGTATCCAAAATCGAGATCGAACGGGCTCCCAAGCTGGTCCATCTCACCATCCATGCGGCCAAGCCTGGCGTCGTCATCGGGCGCAAGGGCGTCACCGTCAGTCAGTTGCGCAAGGACCTGGGCGAACTCACCGGCAAGCGCGTCAAGATCGACGTCGAGGAGATCAAGAAGCCCGAGCTGGACGCGAAGCTGGTGGCTGAGAACATCGCGGAACAGCTTAGCCGGCGCGTGGCTCATAAGCGCGCGATGCGCCGGGCCGCCGAACGCACCATGAAGGCGGGCGCCAAGGGCATCATGATCCGCCTGAGCGGGCGTTTGGGCGGCGCGGAGATGGCTCGGGTGGATGACATCCGCATGGGCCGCATTCCCCGCCACACCTTGCGCGCGGATATCGACTACACCGATATGGTGGCCCGCACCACCTATGGCGTCATCGGCATCAAGGTGTGGATCTACAAGGGCGAGATTCTGCCCGGCGAGCCCATGACGGTTTAGGAAGCGAGGTAACGAATCATGTTAATGCCCAAACGTATGAAATATCGAAAAGTGCATCGCGGCCGCATGCGCGGCAAGGCGTGGCGCGGCAGCACCATCGCCTTTGGCGAATACGCGTTGCAGGCCACCGAACCCGCCTGGATCACCAGTCGTCAGATCGAGGCCGCGCGCCGCGCCATCGTGCGTCATATCCGACGCGGCGGCAAGCTGTGGATTCGCATCTTCCCCGATAAGCCCGTGACCAAGCGCGCGGCCGAGACCCGCATGGGCTCGGGCAAGGGATCGGTGGATCATTACGTGGCGGTGGTGAAGCCTGGCCGCATCATCTTCGAACTGGCGGGCGTGCCTGAGGACGCGGCCCGCGAGGCCTTCCGCCTGGCTTCGCACAAGCTGCCCATCGCCACCCAGTTCGTCAGTCGCGGCGAGGAGGGTCACTAAAATGAAAGCATCCGAACTACGCGATCTCACCAATGGCGAACTCCAGGCGAAGCTGAATGAAGCTTACGAAGAACTCATGAACCT
>DUEQ01000082.1 GCA_011192085.1 Caldilineae bacterium | reverse complement strand
GCCTCGCGCATGTTATAATGATGCGACACTCCCCGAACCGAAGCATACCCTGACATACAAACGAACCGGAGCTCCACCGAATATGACCGAATCCGTTGTCTCGCAGCCCAAAATCGCAGCCAGAAACCCCAACAAAAAGCTCAAATTCATCATCGGCGGTCTGCTCATCGTGGTGGCCATCGCCTATCTGGGATACGGCGCCATCAAAAACACGGGCGCTTACTACATCCCCCTGGACGAACTGAGCCAGAACCCCCAGGCTTATCTGGGCAAGAAGATCCGCGTCTCCGGGGCCATCGTGCAGGGCAGCGAGGATTGGGACGCCACCAACCTCATGCTGCGCTTCAAAATGACCGATCAAACCGGCCAGGAAGTGCTCGTCAGCTTTCATGGCAGCCGGCCCAGCAACTTTAGCCGGGCCACCGAGGCCATCGTCGAAGGGGAGATCCAATCTGATGGCACCTTCCAGGCCGACAACCTCCTGCTGAAATGCCCTTCCCGCTATGAGGAAGCGCCCGAGGTGACGGAATTCGAAGCCATGCCTCAAGGACAGTAAGCCCCTCCGCGGACACGATCCAATAACTCGGTTTCCTTCGCGCGGTCGTCTGAACTTCAGGCGACCGCTTCCATGTGCATTCCTTTGAAACGGATTTCAATGAAGCGATCATCTCTTCGAATTTTCATGCTAACGCTCTTTCTGGCCGCCAGCTTCGGCGTGGGGATGAACGCCCTCACCGGCGGGGTGGCCTTGGCGCAGGATGGCGGCGGGGCTCAGAAGCCGGTGGGGAAGGCCTATCGCGGCGAGACCATCTTCCAGCAGCGGTGCGCATCCTGCCATGGCGAAAAGGGGGATGGCGACAGCCCCCTGGCCGACCAATTGCCCGATACGCTGCCCGATTTCACCGCGGCCGACTATGTCGCGGATAAGACGCCCCAAGAGCTCTTCGACGTGATCACCCAGGGGCGGATGGAGCAGATGATGCCCCCCTGGGGCGATGAATTGAGCGAGGAAGCGCGTTGGGACGCGGTGGCCTACATCTGGTCCCTTCATCTCACGCCCGACCAAATCGACCAATCCCAACAGGTTTATGAGCAGCGCTGCGCCTCCTGTCACGGCTCCAGCGGCGCGAGCGTGGAAGCGGATGCGCCCGATCTTCGCGACCCCAAGTGGTTGACCGCGACCGACGGGGAAATCATCGCCGCCTCCACCAGTGAAGGCCACCCCCAAGTCGCCGACATCCGAGAGGCCGACCTGCCGCTGCTGGCGAATGCCGTACGTCGATTCAGCCTGGGGTTTGACCAAGCTGAAGTGCAGGTCGAAGGCGCAGGCGATCTCACCATTCTGGTTAAGAACGGCACCTCCGGCGAGATCCTGGCGGATCAACCGGTGCGGCTGTTCATCTTCGAACAGGAACGCTTCGCGGATATGCGCGAGGGGCGCACCGATGAAGAGGGGCGGATTCACTTTACGGGGCTGCCCACCAACCCCACCTGGACTTATGTGGCCGAGACCTCCTACCAGGACCTGACCTATCATAGCGAGCCCGGGCAGTTTACGCCCGATTCCGATAGGATTGAACTTATCGTCTCGGTTTATGACCCCGGCGCCACCATCGACGCCGTGAGCATCGAGCGGGCCCATTGGCTGGTCGATCTTACCACGCCTGGTTTTGTCGATGTAGGCGAGGTCTACGTCTTCGCCAACGCATCGGACCGGGTGTACGCGGGCGAACGCCCCGATCCCAACGCCGCGCCCCGGGTCCTGGAAATCCCCCTGCCCGAGGATGCGATCCACATCAATGTGGAGGGGCAGACCGAAGATGGCCGGTTCCAGCTCGACGGGACCACGGTCATCGACACTCAACCCCTGGCCCCGGGCGCGATCCAGATCTTCCTGCGATACGCCCTGCCTGTGGTGGATGGCCGGGTTGAGCTCTCCCATCCCCTGCCCTACTACACCCGCATGCTGAACCTCCTCGCGCCCGACATCGGCATCACTGTGGAGGCGCCCGATTGGCAAGAGGATGAGCCCATCGCCACCCAGGGCGGCGATTTCCTGAACTACACCATCCTCGATCTGCCTGCGGGCGCGGCGCCCAAGGCCGTCATCACCGGCATCACCGACCAGATGGCCGCCCATACCGCCGGGGATGAGCCCCAGCAGATCATCGATAGAGGCGCCGCGCCTGGCATCTCCGGCTCGCCTTATTTCCCATGGGTCCTGGGCGCGCTGGGCGTGTTGCTCTTGGGCGTAAGCGTGGCCATCGGCTGGCGTCAGCATAAGCAGACCGAGGCGGCCGCGCCCGCGCGGCGCGAGGAGCAAAAGAAGGCCCTGGCGCGTCAGATCGCGGCCCTGGATGATGCGTTCGAGGCGGGAGAACTGTCCCGCGCCCACTATGACGAGCAGCGCAACCTGCTGAAACTGCAACTCATCGCGCTGCTGCGCGAGGAGCGAGACGGGGGCGGTGAGGGCGTCCCTGAGACCGCATTGGCGCAAACCCCCAAGATCCACCCCGAAGAGGATTCCCCCCTCTCCGAGCAAGAAGCAAGCGAGGCCAGCCGGGATGACGACGCCGCTGATTGAGGTTATGCATTTGCGGAAAGCCTTTGGCCGCCACCGCGTGCTCAAAGGCGTTGACATGACCATCGAGGCGGGAAGTTCTGTGGTCATGTTCGGCCCTAATGGCGCGGGCAAAACCACCTTCTTGCGTATCCTCGCCACGTTGAGCAAGCCCACCTCGGGCACGGTGCGCATCGCGGGCGTGGATGTCAAGCACAATCCCGAAGGGATCCGTCAGCATTTGGGATTGGTCAGCCATGCGCCTTTGCTCTACGACGACCTGACCGCGTACGAGAATCTGCGCTTCTACGCCCGGCTCTATGGGATGCAGGCCTCGGAAGCGCGCATTCGAGAGCTGCTGGAGCGGGTGGGCCTGTGGCATCGTCGTCATGATCTGGTGCGCACCTTCTCTCGCGGCATGGTGCAGCGCATGGCCATTTCCCGGGCCTTGCTGCACAACCCGCCCATCCTCTTGCTGGATGAGCCTGATACGGGGCTGGACCCCCAGGCCGCGGAGATGATGACCGAGGTGCTGCGAGAGATCGGCGGCAGCGAGCGCACCATCATCATGACCACCCATCATCTGGAGCGGGGGCTGGAGTTAGCCGATCGGGTGGTGATGTTGGTGGGTGGAGAGATTGTCTTCGACGAGCCCGCCTCCCGCATCGCCTATGACCAGTTGCGGCCCCTGTACGACCGATTCGTGGGCGAGGGGGCGGTGGCATGAAGCATTATCTGAACGTGGTTTGGGCGGTTTTGTGGAAGGACCTGCGCATCGAGCTACGCAGCAAGGACATCTTCACCAGCATGGCGGTTTTCGCGGTGCTGGCGGTGATGATCTTCAATTTCGCTTTCGAGTTGCGCGTGTCCGATAAAACCGTGGTCATTCCCGGCGTGCTGTGGGTGACCATCACGTTCTCGGGCGTGCTCGGTCTGGGCCGGGCCTTCATCAGTGAGAAGGACCGGGGCAGCATTGCCGGGCTGCTCCTCGCACCCGTGGATCGCAGCGCCATCTACTTCGGCAAGATGCTAGCCAGCCTCCTCTTCATCCTCGTGATGGAAGCCTTTCTCCTCCCCCT
>DUEQ01000081.1 GCA_011192085.1 Caldilineae bacterium | reverse complement strand
TCGAAAGGTGGAAATCCCCAAAATGGCTGTCAAACGCTGGCAAGGTGAGCATGGCCCAACAAAAAAGCGCGAAGGTCGACACCCTCGCGCTTTTCGCGTGATGATAGCAGATGAATGGATGCTATCGAGCAGGCATCCGTCTGCACTCAACGCAAGTTAGACGGCGGTGACGTCGCGGGCCTGAAGTCCCTTGGGACCGCTTTCCACGGAAAATTCGACGCGCTGTCCCTCTTCCAGGGTGCGGAAGCCATCCATCTGGATAGCGGAGAAGTGGACGAAGACGTCTTCGCCGTCATCGCGGGCGATGAAGCCGTAGCCTTTGCTGGCGTTGAACCATTTGACGGTGCCTTGTTCTCGTGCAGACATGGTGTTACTTTTACTCCTGTAAAGTGAAACTGAGAATAATTGTTGCCGTAGGTCCGATCGCGCTCCAAAAGCAAAAAACAGCCGCCCAAACTGCGGCGACTGCTACTTGAGACAGATGCGCTTGTTGGCCTACGCTTCACACTCTAACAGGTTTCATGCCCCCTGTCAAATCGAATGAGACAAATCTCGACCAGGACCTGAAAAGCGACAACACGCTTGATGACCTCCTAAGCGCACCCACAAAGGTAGAGAACGCTCATCCCAACGTTCAATGGCTCTCCCGCGATAGCGGAAATGCCACCATCGGGGCGCGCGAGGGGTGTAGATGGTTGGGCCAAAGATGTGGATGTTGTCCACCACCTCGGGTGAGGAGAAGACCCAAGCTTTGGGCTGCCAACGCAACTCGCCCTCCGCGGTGGTGAAAAGCGCGCGATCGGGCGCGGACGCTGAGAAGATGTAAAGGCCCCCCGCTGGCGTTTCGTATCCTTCCCAGGTGAGGATGCCGTGAAAATGAAGAGAGCTCAACCGAAATCCCGTCTCTTCCCACACCTCGCGCAGGCAGGCGTCTACAGGTGATTCCCCGCGTCCGATCTTGCCTCCAACACCGTTCCACAGTCCCTGGTTGGGCGGATGATTCCGTTTAAGCATAAGGATGTCATTACCGCGGGTGAGAAAACAGAGGGTGTAACGCAAGTCAGGGAGATGCATACTGTCAGGTTCGTCCAGAAGGAGGGGTGGCAGCGCGGCCATCCAGCGTCTCAGTCCTACGCGCTTGCATGGCCCAGAACAGGAAAATGGCGCCAGCCACCGCGGCATTGAGGGAATGAATACGCCCACGCATGGGCAATTGCACCAGCCAGTCGCAGGTCTCGGCCACCAGCCGGGATAGGCCGAAGCCTTCGGAGCCCACGACCACGGCCAGGGGCCCGCTCAGATCGACCTCATCCAGGCCCAACGCGTCCTCCCGGGCCTCCAATCCCGCGATCCACACCCCTGCATCCTTCAGGGCGTTCATCTCCTGCACCAGATTGGCGACCATCCCCACGCGCAAGTGCTCCACCGCGCCGGCCGAGGCGTTGACCACCGCGGGGGTGATGTGCGCGGCCCGGTGTTTGGTCAGGATGACGCCGTGCACGCCGAAGGCCTCTGCCGCGCGAAAGAGCGATCCCAGGTTTTGGGGGTCCTGCACCCTGTCCAGGAGGAGCAGGAAGGGAGGCTCGCGCCGCGCTTCCGCCCGGCGGAGCATGGCCTCCCGCTCCGCATATGGGTATGCGCCCGCGCGCAGCATCACCCCCTGATGGTTGGCTCCCTCCAGCCAGCTATCCAGCACGCGGCGATCGATAGGATGCACTGGAAGCTTGCGTTGCCGGGCCAGGTCTTGGATGTCGCGGATAACCGGGTTTGGTTTGACGCCTTGGGCGAGATAAAGTTCGTGGAAATGGCGTCGCCCTGCGCGCAGCGCCTCCCGCACGCCGTTGCGCCCGTAGATCAGGTCTCCTCGAGGGCGTTTGGGCGATGGCGAGCGTTTGGATGGTTTTCTTTTCACTTCCTGTTCTTCCAACTCCACGTCGTGCCTTCGCGGGTGTCCTCTAAAAGGACGCCCAGCTCGGTCAGACGGTCGCGGATTCTATCGGCCAGATCCCACTGCCGGGCCTTGCGCAGCTCGCCACGCACTTCCACCAGCAGGTCGATGAAAGGCGCTGCATCCGACCCCGTGGTTGTCTTCGGCTGCAATCGCAGGCCCAGCGCGCCGGTCAACTTCGTCAACGTCGCCTGCGCCTGCTCGAAGGGTTCGCCTCCCACGCCCGCATCTCGGGCCGTGTTAATGGCTTTCACCAGGTCGAAGATGTGGCCCAGCGCGGCCGCAGTGTTGAAATCGTCATCCAAGGCGGCCTCGAAGCGTCCTTTGGCTTGCTCAGCCGCCTCCAGCAGCGCTTCCGCCTCGGGGCCTTCGGTTTTGCCGCCAACAGGGGGTTTGAGCGCGCCCAGCAGGCGCTGATGGGCCTTCTCGGCCTGGGCCGCCACCTCATCATCATAGACCAGAGGTTTGCGATAGTGGGAGCCTAACACCAGCAACCGGAAGACATCCGCGTCATGCTCGGCCAGGAATTCGTCGATGGTGACGAGGTTGCCCAGGGATTTGGACATCTTCTCGCCGCTGAGCACGACCATGCCGTTGTGCAGCCAGTATTTGGCCAGGGGGGCGTCGTTGCAGCTCTCGCTTTGGGCGATCTCATTTTCGTGATGGGGGAAGATGAGGTCGTTGCCGCCGCCGTGGATGTCGATAGTCGGGCCCAGATGCTTGCGCACCATGGCCGAGCATTCGATGTGCCAGCCGGGACGCCCCAGTCCCCAAGGACTCTCCCAGGCGGGCTCATCAGGCGATTTCTGCGCTTTCCACAGGGCGAAGTCCAGCGGATCCTCCTTCAACTCCTCTGCGAAATTCTCCCGCTCCCCGCGCGTGGTCTCATCCAGCTTGCGGCGGCTGAGCTTGCCATAATCCTCATCCTTGCGCACCCGGAAGAAGACGTTGCCATCCACCTCGTACGCGTAGCCCTTGGCGATGAGGTCCTGCACCATGGCGATGATCTCGTCAATCGTGCCGGACACGCGCGGCATGACGGTGGGGCGCGTTACGTTGAGCGCGTCCATCTGCTCCAGGAATTTCTCGATATAGCCATTGGCCAGAGCGAAGGGGTCCTGGCCCCTCTCCCGGGCCTTGTTGATGATCTTGTCATCCACATCGGTGAAGTTCATGACGTGGATGACCTGGTAGCCCTTGTATTCGAGATAGCGGCGGATGACATCGAACACGATGGCGGACATGGCGTGGCCGATGTGTGCGTCGGCATAGACCGTGGGGCCGCAGACGTACATGCGCACGACGCCGGGCTCCAGGGGTTCGAAGACTTCTTTTTGACGGGTGAGGGTGTTGTAGACTTTCAGGGTCATGATTGCAATGGAATGCGGGCGAAATGCTAGTGTCCGTGGGAACTATGGCTGTTGGCGGAGACAGGCGCAGCGAAGATCATGCGGCCAGCGCTGGTTTGCAAAGCCTTGGTCACTTCCAGCTCCACTTCCTGACCGATGAGATTGCGTCCATGCTCCACCACGACCATGGTGCCATCCTCCAAATACCCCACGCCCTGGTCGGGCTCTTTACCCTCCTGGATAATGCGCAGGCGCAGATGCTCGCCGGGCAAGAAGATAGCTTTCATGGCGTTGGCGAGATCGTTCAGGTTGAGGACGTTGACGCCCTGCAATGCGGCCACGCGATTCAGGTTGTAGTCGTTGGTGACGATGCCGATGCCATGTTGCCGGGCCAGCGCCATGAGCTTTTCATCCACGTCCTTGACGCCGGGAACGTCCAGGTCCACGATCTCCAGTTTGGGGCTATCCAGTTGTTGGAGATCGTCCAGCACCTGAAGCCCCCGCCGCCCGCGAGCCCGTCGCAGCGCGTCGGAGGAATCGGCGATGTATTGGAGTTCGGAGAGGACGAAGCGCGGGACCAGCAGAGGGCCGGGGAGAAAGCCGGTTTTGGCCACGTCGAGGACGCGGCCGTCGATAATGACGCTGGTGTCGAGCAGGAGAGGGTAGGGGCCGGGCGGAAGGGAAGAGGGGGATAAAGCTTGAGGCGCGCGCTCCTCCTGGGCGTTGTGTTCGCCACGAATCGATTTGAAGATTTTGACGAGATCCTCCCGGCGCAGGACGAGGATCATGGCGCCCAGGTAGCCGAAGATGATGCTGGCGATGAAGGGGAGGATGGGGCCAAAGGGAGGAGGCAGTTTGGCCAGGGGGATGGCCACCAGCGCTGAGACGATCAGGCCAAGGATGAGGCCGATGCTGCCGGCGATGACTTCCTCGATGGGTATCTGACGCACCACGCGAATGGCGTATTTCGCGGGCCTGGTGATGATCCAGGGAGCGATGAGCCATCCCACCACCGCCCCAAACAGCGTCAATGGCGCCACATATTTCAGTGATTCCAGGTCTTGCAATGGATTATGCGTGTCGGTGAGGATGACGCCGATCTCCCACCCGATGATTGCGAAGAC
>DUEQ01000080.1 GCA_011192085.1 Caldilineae bacterium | reverse complement strand
GATTGATAGTCACCGGTCAACTCGCGGGAGGGCCGATGACAGAAAAGATTGACAACCTGACAATTATGCCATAAATGGAGGTGTGTAAACAAATGTAAGGCGACGCAGGGTGAGGGCGCCCGAGGGGGTTGGAGAGTGGGGACTGGAGACTGGGGATACAGGGAATCCAGCCGACGTTACGAGATTCTAAACAAACAGGGAGCCAGCCGGGATAGGTGGCTCCCTGCGAAAGTCGGGGCGAGAGGACTTGAACCTCCGACCTCACGGACCCGAACCGTGCGCGCTACCGGACTGCGCTACGCCCCGACGCCAAGAGGCATTATATCCGAAACAGGCCCGATTCTGCAACCTTGCGACAGAAACGAACGCCATCTGCTCAATCGCCAAAATTTTGGTACAATAAACGCACCACACTTCCCACACATATCCCACACACCATACAAGGAGACACTTTTTATGCTTGCATCCACATTGCTCGCGTTGCGCGAGGGGCTGGAAGCCGCTTTGATCATCGGCGTCATCATAGGCGCGCTGTATAAACTGGGGCGAGGGCGTCTCATCCCCGCCGTATGGATGGGAACCGCGGCCGCGGGCCTGCTCAGCTTCCTCGCGGCCCTGATCCTCTATCGGTTCGGCATGTCGCTGGAAGGTTCGTTCGAAAAGGTTTTCGAGGGCGCCACCATGCTCCTGGCCGCGGGCGTGCTCACCTGGATGATCTTCTGGATGAAGCGGCAGTCCGCGGGCATGAAAAGCGCGCTGGAAGCCGAGGTGTCGGCCGCGGGCGAGCAAACGCCCTTCCGGTCCCTGTTTTTCCTGGCGTTCATCACCATCATTCGCGAAGGCATCGAGCTGAGCCTCTTTCTGACCGCCGCAGCCTTCTCTCAGGGCGGGATGCAGGCGCTCCTGGGGGCTGCGTTGGGGCTGACCGCGGCGGCAGTGTTGGGTTGGCTGCTCTACGCCTCCAGCCTCCGTCTCAATCTCCAAGCATTCTTCAACATCACCAGCGTGCTGCTGCTCATCTTCGCCGCAGGCCTGGTAGCCCATGGCGTGCACGAATTCAACGAGATCGGCTGGATTCCTGCGATCATCGATCCCATCTGGAACATGAACCACATCCTGGACGAGAAATCCGCCCTGGGTGAAATCCTCAAAGCGCTGTTTGGCTACAATGGCAACCCCTCCCTCACCGAAACGCTGGCCTATGTGAGCTACATCGCGGTCATCGCCATCGCACTCCGCACCATGGTCTCGCCCGAACCCAAAAAACAATCCGCCAGGGCGTGAAGCCCTGTTTGGAAGCTTCCTTCCTTTGGCGGAGGACTTCGCCTCGTGCTATAATGTCCTTGCAGATTTTCGTAGCATCCGTTTGTCCGTCGGCGCAATGAAGCGCACGTCCAACCAAACACTTCTTTGTCCGCAGAGGTGCGGCTATGGCAGAGGCTCAAAAAGATCAAGCTCAGGCGCCCCCCGAAGAAAATCCCATTCTGTTGGCCAAAAAGAGGGCTGCTGAACGGATTAAGGCTCGCTTTCACCAAGAGGAACGACATCCCATGAACG
>DUEQ01000008.1 GCA_011192085.1 Caldilineae bacterium | reverse complement strand
ATGAACGAGCCGACCAACGCGGGTCTGATCAATCGTCGCCAGGTGTTGGCACAGGCGGCCACGGCAGCCGCAGCGGCTACGGCGACCTTGACCACACAGCACGCGACCGCTGCAGGACCACCCCGGCGATGGAACATCTGGGACGCCCACTGTCATCTGAACGCCGAAGGCAAAACGCCCGCTGAACGGATCCACCGCCTTTTGGCCTTGGCTGACCGCATGGGCATCGAGCGGGTGGTGGTGTTCATGGGATATCCTTGGGTTCAGGACCCTTCGCCGGAGCAGATGCGGCGCCAGAACGATCAGGTTTGGGAAGCGGTCGAAGCCGCCAAGGGTCGGGCGTTGGGTTTCGTGTACTTGAATCCCAGGCACACCGAAGCCAGCTTGGCCGAGATGGACCGCTGTGTGCGCAACGGGCCCATGGTGGGCGTGAAGCTGTGGGTGGCCCTGAAGTGCGACGACCCGCGATTGGACCGGATCGTCCAGCGGGCCGTGGAGCTTCGCATCCCGGTGCTCCAGCACACGTGGTTGAAAGTCACGGGGAATCTGCCTGGCGAGTCGACGCCGGAAGAGTTGGCCCGATTGGCTGCCCGCCATGCGCAGGCTTCTTTCATTGCGGCCCATGTGGGCGGCGACTGGGAGCGCGGAATCCGCGCGATTCGGCCGGCAGCCAACGTGTGGGCGGAGGTCTGCGGCAGCGATCCGACGGCGGGGATGGTGGAGATGGGGGTGCGCGAGTTGGGGGCCGAACGGGTGATCTACGGCAGCGACGCGGCGGGGCGCAGCTTCGCTTCCCAGTTGGCCAAGGTCTTGGGGGCGGACATCCCGGAGGAAGCGAAGCGGCTGATCCTGGGCGAGAACCTCCGCCGGCTCCTCAAGCCGGTCCTTGCGGCCAAAGGGATGGCGACATGATTGTTGACACAAACGTCTATTTGGAACGGTGGCCCTTCCGGCGTCTGGCCTACGATCAATTGCCGAAGCTGGTCGAGAAGCTGGCGGCCGGGGGCGTGGGCCAGGCGTGGGTGGGCAGCTTCGAGGGGCTGGTCCACGAAGACATCGACGGGGTAAACCGCCGGTTGGCCGAAGCCTGTCGCGCGTGCCGCTCGGTGCAGCTGCTGCCCTTCGGTTCAGTCAATCCCCGCCTGCCCGATTGGCGGGAAGACGTGCGCCGCTGCCATGAGACGTATCGCATGCCGGGGATCCGCTTGCATCCGAACTATCACGGCTACCAGCTGGACGAACCGGTGGCGGGCCAGCTGTTTGCCGAGGCGGCCAAGCGACGATTGATCGTGCAGCTGGCCGTACGCATGGAAGACCCACGTACGCATCATCCGTTGATGCAGGTGCCCGATGTGGCGTTGGAGCCGCTCGTGGCGCTGTTGCAAGCGCAACGGACCTTGCCAGTTGTACTGTTGGGGGCGTTGGGCACCTTGCGCGGCCCGCTGCTGGTGAAGCTGGTGGAAGCTGGAGAAGTCCATTTCGAAATCTCCATGCTCGAAGGCGCGGCCGGGATCGCACGCATTTTGCGCGATCTCCCCGTGGAGCGTCTGTTGTTCGGTTCGCACATGCCCCTTTTTCACCTGGAATCCGCCCTGCTGAAACTGGAAGAATCGCCGCTCAGCGCCGCTCAGCGCAGGGCCATCACCGCCGCCGGTGCCCGGAGACTGATGGGCGGCCCTCGAGCCATCGAGGCCGACCAGTGCCGGGCCGCCGGCTGAGGCGTGTTGCGCGCGGGGCCACTGCCTGGAGAGGAGTGACTGTGCCCGTGGAAACGATCCGTGCCAGCATTTACGACTTCCCCAAGTACTACGACCTGCTGTTCGGTTCGGATTGCCAGGCCGAATACCATTTCATCCGGGGCTGCTTTGAGCGACATGCAGGGGGCCCGGTGCGGCGAGTGTTCGAGCCGGCTTGCGGTACCGGCCGGCTGTTGGTACGCTTCGCCCGT
>DUEQ01000079.1 GCA_011192085.1 Caldilineae bacterium | reverse complement strand
ATACTCCACGTAGCCAATCGCTTGATTGGGCGGTTCATTCTCTTGTCAGGAGTGTTGTCATGAGCAAAGGTTTGAAACGGGCGCTTCGCCTTCAGGAAATGGAGCGGCTCTATTTGCAGCGAGCTTTCAGCGATGCGGAGATGGCGGCGCGGCTGGGCGTTGATCGCACCGTGATCTTCCGAGATCGCAAGGAGTTGGAGGAGGTGAATCATATCGTTTTCATCGAGGAGGGCTCGGGCCGCTATCGCATCGATCGCCGCCAGTATCTTTCCAATGTGCGATTGACCATTCACGAGGCCTTGAGTCTCTATCTCGCGGCCCGACGGGCGTCGCAGCAAACCCGCATGGGGCAACGGCCCATGGCCAATGCGCTGGAGAAGATCGCCCAAGCCATGCGTCAGCCCATGACCGAGAACCTGGTCAAGTCGGCGGAGGCGATTTGGGCGGAGCAGATGCGGCAGGAGCGGGAGGCGGTGTTCGAGGCTGTGGCCAATGCCTGGGTGGAGGGGCGGCGGTTGCGGGTGTTGTATCAGGGGTTGACCGCTCGCAAACCCTATTGGGATCGCATGAGCCCTTATCTCATCGAACCCTCGCCCTGGAGCGATAGCGTGTATGTCATCGGGCCCAGCGATGTGTTGGGAGAGATGGTCACATATCGCATGGATCGGATATTGAAGGCTGTGGTGAGCACGGAGTCCTATCAGATTCCTGAGGATTTCGATGAGGGGGCGATGTTGCGCTATGCGTGGGGCGTGTGGCGAGGGGATGGCGAGCCGCAGGAGGTGGTGTTGCGTTTCGCGGCCGGGCCCGCGGCCAGGCGGGTGTTGGAGAGCCGCTGGCATCCCTTGGAGGAGGTGACGGCGTTGGCGGATGGAGGCGTGGTGTGGCGCGCGCCCATCGCCGAATGGCGGGAGATGCTGCCCTGGATTCGGGGCTGGGGCGCGGATGTGGAGGTGCTGGCGCCGGAGGCGCTTAAGCAACGCCTGCAATCCGAGACTCAGCGTCTTGCTGCGATTTATCTGACCAAAAATGCGCCGCCTTCGTGGTTCTGGCTTTGGGCCAAAGCAGATACTCAATCGGGCCGGTGGCACCCACTTATCTATCATCTCATTGATGTGGGCGTGACGGCCAAAATCATGTGGGAAACAGCGCTTTCGGAAGGCGAGAGAGAACAGTTTGCCGGCTTGTTCAATCTCACCACCGAGGAAGCGGGCAATCTTTTTGCTTTCTTCGTCGCAACCCATGATCTGGGCAAAGCCGGTCCAGGGTTTCAGGATAAAGTTCCCTTCGCTCGCCCCATTCTACAAAATCAGGGGTATGACTTTCCGTCGACACGCGGCCTCCACGTCGCAGCTCATGGCGTGGTCACCGCCTGGGCGTTGCCCGACTTGCTGGAGAAACATCTGGAAATGCCTTACCTGGACGCAGTTCATGTGGCCCATGCCGTGGGAGGTCATCATGGCGTTTGGCCTAAAGATAGCGATATGAGAGGCTTGCATGACTACGATCGCGGCGGGCCATTGTGGAATCAGGCCCGTGACGCACTCCTTCAGGCCTTGCTCGAACTGTTCAATCCCCCACGTCCCGTGCGCCTGCCCCGAAACCGCATCGAGAAAAACAGCCTCTTGATGTTTCTCTCCGGTTTCACCACCGCGGCCGATTGGATCGGCTCCATGGATGTGTATTTCCAATATGAATCTCGCTTCATGACCCTGGCCCGCTATGCCGAGATGGTCGCGCAGACAGCCCAGCAAGCACTCGAAGAGACCGGCTGGTTGGGATGGAATAGCGCGGGGGAAACGCCCGATTTCGCCGAGGTCTTCCACTTCTCGCCCAATGCCATGCAGCAACGCCTGTTCGATGTCGCTATGGGCGCCCCATTGCCTGCTCTAGTCATCCTGGAGGCGCCCACGGGCGGCGGCAAGACTGAAGCCGCACTTTATCTGGCCGACGTCTGGTTGCAGCGAAGCCGCGGCAAGGGCATGTACATCGCCATGCCTACTCAGGCCACCAGCAATCAGATGTTCGGACGCACAGCCCGATTCCTCCAGAACCGCTATCCCCATGTCCCGGTTCAACTCCATCTGGCGCATGGCAACGCGGCCTGGACCGATCAAATCAAGATGGTGAGGCCCCTCCAAGTGGGGGAAAGCGCGGAGGATGGCCTAGTGGCCAACGCCTGGTTTCTGCCTCGCAAACGCACCCTGTTGGCCCCCTTCGGCGTGGGCACGGTCGATCAATCCCTGATGAGTGTTCTACAAACCCGGCACTTCTTTCTACGTCTCTTCGGATTGGAGCACAAGGTGGTGATTTTCGATGAAGTGCACGCCTACGACACGTACATGAGTGAACTCTTCTTGCGCCTGCTCCGTTGGTTGCGAGCGATGGGCGCATCGGTCATCATCCTTTCGGCGACCCTCCCCGAGCGCACCCGCCGCACCATGATAGCATCCTGGCTGGGAAAACCAGACATCCATCTTGCCGATGGGGATTATCCCCGGTTCACTCTGGCCGCGGGCGCCGAGGCTCGCGCCTTCTCCATTCCCCAACCCCCTTCCCGCACCATCCAGATGGCATGGCTGGACGACGACAGCGAGGCGTTAACCTCGACCCTGGCGGAGCAATTGAAAGAAGGGGGATGCGCGGCGGTGATCTGCAATACAGTGAAGCGGGCGCAAGAGCTGTATGGGGTGTTGAAGCAGGCCCGCCTGGTCGATGACGATAATCTCATCCTCTTCCATGCCCGAACGCCCTTTGTCTGGCGCAAGGGCATTGAAGGCCGCATCTTGAAAGCCTTTGGCACGCCTGGTGCAGATGGTTCCTCTCCTCATCGACCGCACAAAGCCATCGTGGTGGCCACCCAAGTCATCGAACAGAGCCTGGACCTGGACTTCGACCTGATGATCACGGAACTGGCGCCCATCGATCTCATCATCCAGCGTTTGGGACGCCTGCATCGCCATCAGCGTAGCTATCGTCCCGCACCTTTAGCCGTCCCGCGGGCGTTCATCTTGCGTCCCAGGGGGGAACCCGCCCATCCCGACTTTGGCCTCAGCCAACACGTTTACGCCGAGTATCTCCTGTGGCAAACCTGGCTCACCTTGCAGGAGCGTTCGCAACTAACCATCCCCGACGACACCCTGTCTCTGATAGACGCGGTGTATGGCGACTTTCAGCCCCAAGACCTGCCCGCTGAGGTGCGAGACGCCCTGGAGCAGGTCCACGACGCCATGATCCAGGCATTCACCGCGGATCGTCATCAGGCCCGCCAGCGGCTGGTCCCGGGCCCCGAGGACAAATATCTGGTCACGCGGCCCCGGGATGTGCTAGGCGAGGATGACGATCCCAATGTGCATGAGCAATTGCGGGCCGTGACCCGGCTCATCGGTCCCACCCTCAACCTGGTCTGTCTGCACCGCACGCGTCAGGGCGTCTTTCTCGAACCCGATGGTTCGGGCCCGCGCATCGACCTGGATGCAGAGCCTCCCCGCTCGCTGGTGAAGGCGTTGGTGCAGCGCACCATCACCGTCCAACATCCTGGTGTTATCTACAGGCTCAAGGATGAACTCCCTCATCCCGCCTGGAAGCGCGTGGCCGCATTGCGTTATAGCCTGCCCATCGTTTTTGAAAATGGTCATTATACGTTGCCGGATGGATCGTATACCCTGACT
>DUEQ01000078.1 GCA_011192085.1 Caldilineae bacterium | reverse complement strand
GCGAATGATCTTCGGCATCAGCTTGCCTGTCCTCATTGTTATTGTGCTCCTCGCTCTTATTAGCGGCCAGGAGCCGTTACCGGTTGGACAGGAGGCGGATGTTAGACAACGACGTTAGGCAGCATCTCTGCATACTCAAAGGCCCTCTTCCAACCGGGAGAGGGCTTTTTTGATTGTCAATGGTCAATGGCCAATGGCTCATTGTCAGAGCGCAATGACATTGGACGTTGGCTATTGGACAACTTGAACCAGGCAACGAAGCCTTCAGTCCCGCCGCAGCAGCTCAGCGGCAGGTTGAAGGCTCTTCTTTTTCCGCCATCTCTCTTCCATCCTCAGGAGAAGACCATGAAACGAACAGGCGCACAGATCGTTTGGGAAGCGCTCACCCGCGAGGGCGTCACCACGGTGTTCGGACACCCTGGCGGCGCCATCCTCCCCGTGTACGACGCCATGCCCCAGTACCCCGTGCGGCACATCCTCGCCCGCCACGAGCAGGGCGCGGGCCACATGGCCGACGGTTACGCCCGCGTCACTGGCGCTGTGGGCGTGGCTCTCGCCACTTCGGGGCCCGCGGCCACGAATCTGGTCACAGCGCTGGCCACGGCCATGATGGATTCCGTGCCCATCGTCGCCATCACCGGCCAGGTTCCCACCGACCTGTTGGGCAACGACGCCTTTCAAGAAACTGACGTCACCGGGGTCACCCAGGCCATTACTAAGCATAATTATCTGGTCACCGACGTCAACGACCTGGCCCGCATCATGAAAGAGGCTTTCTACATTGCCCGCACTGGCCGTCCTGGCCCGGTTCTGGTTGATATCTGCAAGGATGTGCTCAACGACGAAACCGAGTTCGAGTATCCCGACGACGTGGATCTGCCCGGCTATCGTCCCTATTTCGGGCTGGATGAGAAGGCCATCGAGGCCGCGGCGGAGCTCATCAACAATGCGCATCGGCCCGTGATCATCGCCGGGCATGGCGTGCAGATGGCCCACGCGGAGAAGGAGCTGCGAGAACTGGCCGAGCGGGCGCACATCCCCGTGGCCATGACTCTCCTGGGCCTGGGCGATATCCCCGAAACCCACCCCCTCAGCCTGGGCATGTGCGGGATGCATGGCGAGGCCCGGGCCAACCACGCCATCCAGCAGAGCGATGTGCTCATTGGCATCGGCATGCGCTTCGATGACCGGGTGACGGGCGACCTGGACGCGTTCGCACCCAACGCCAAGATTATCCATATCGAATTCGACCCAGCCGAGATCAACAAGAATGTGCCCGCCGACGTGGCGGTGCTGGGCGACGCCAAAGACGCCTTGCAAGCCCTGCTGGGCAAGGTGAAGCCCGCACAGCATAAGCATTGGATGGCGCAGATCGAGGAGTGGAACCGGGAGTCCAAGGAGTTGGACATCCTCAACGCGGAGGTGGATGAGCTGATCCCTCCCATGGTCATGCGGGAGTTGTGGCATGTGACCCAGGGTAACGCCATCATCGTCAGCGATGTGGGACAGCACCAGATGTGGGAGGCCCAATACTTCTTGCATGAGCGCCCCCGTCAGTTGCTGACCAGCGGCGGCCTGGGCACCATGGGCTACGCCTTGCCCGCGGCCATCGGCGCGCACTTCGCCGCCCCCGATGAAACCATCTGGGCCGTGGTAGGCGATGGGGGCTTTCAGATGACCATCCAGGAGCTGGGCGTGGTTATGCAGGAGCAGGTCCCCATCAAGATAGCGATCATCAACAACGGTTTCCTGGGCATGGTGCGCCAGTGGCAGGAGCTGTTCTACGAGAAGAATTACGCGGGCACGCCTATCCATAGCCCCGATTACATCACCCTGGCCGCAGCTTATGACATCCCTGCCCGCCGCGTCACCACGCAGGCGGAGATGTCCTCGGCCCTGAAAGAGGCTCAGGCGCACGATGGCCCCTTCATCATCGAATTCCGGGTAAAGGAGGAGGTCAACGTCTATCCCATGGTGGAGCCGGGTGAGGCCATCGACAACCTGCTGCGCCGTCGCATCGTCCAGGGACCCAGCGGCCTGCAACCGGCATGGTAAAAAGACGCTGGACGACATCGGTCTATCGTCCCGGAGCCTTCCTCGAGACAATTCATTCCGAACAATTATTCAACAGGAGTCCCCTCCCATGACTCACGATCCTGCAACGTTCAGTAAGCACACCATCATCGCCTGGCTGGAGGATAAGCCGGGCGTCCTCAGCCGGGTGCTGAGTCTGTTTCGCCGTCGCAATTTCAACATCGAGAATCTCTCGGTGGGGCATAGCGAGACGCCCGGCGTCAGCCGCCTCACCTTTACCGTCAATGGCGACAACGCCATGGTGGAGCAAGCTATCAAGCAGCTCTACAAACTGGTCAATGTGCTGCGGGTGGAGGATGTGACGGGCAAGCCCGCGGTGCGCCGTGAAATGGCCCTCATCCGCGTCAAAGTGGATGCCAAAACCCGGCCCGAGATCATGCAGTTGGTGGATATCTACCGGGCCAGCATCATCGATGTGAGCATGGACTCGCTGGTGGTGCAGGCGGTGGGAGATCAGGCTCGTTTGGACAGCCTGGTTGATCTCCTTTCCAATTATCCCATCACCGAGATGGTGCGCACCGGGCCTGTGGCCATGATCCGCGGCGCCGCGGGCAAGAATGGGAACGGCACGCAGGCGCGGCGACTGGCGCTCTGAGGAAACAAGTAACCAGTAAACAGTGATCAGTCATCAGCTCGGATCGGCAACGCCCCACTGATCACTGTTTGCTGATAACTGATTACTCCCT
>DUEQ01000077.1 GCA_011192085.1 Caldilineae bacterium | reverse complement strand
GCTTCGAGATCCTCTCTACAAACCACGCTAATTCTATTTTCAGAACAGAAAGCCCCCTGTGCATTCCCCGCCGATCGCTGCTATAATTTCCCAATCGCGCTCCCCGCCTACACACCGCCTGGAGATAGCCATGTTCGAATTCAGCGCCATCCCCATCCACCCCAGCCTCGTGCATTTCCCCATCGCCCTGCTGCTGACTGGGACGATCGCAGCCATCCTTTTTCGGCTGTGGCCTCATCCCGCGGGCGAGCAATGGGGCGTCTACGCCCTCTTGGCCGGATGGGCGCTGGTCATCCCCGCGCTCATCACCGGCCTCATCGACAAAAACGCGCTCCCGCCCGATTCCTCCGAAAACCAGCTCGCCAACCTCCATACCACGGGCATGATTGCCATGTGGGTCATCTACGGCATCGCCCTCTACCTGTACGTCATTTGGAATAAAAAGGACGCGTTGACTGGAGGCAAACTCTGGGCCTGGTTCGGCCTGCTGGCCCTGGCAGCCATCCTGCTGGCCCTGGCTGGCCATCAGGGCGGACGCATGGTCTATGAATTGGGCGTGGGCATGCAGTTCTGAAAATGGACGATAGACGATGGAGACGTATGAAGGCCATCGCCCAGCGTCCTTTCATCGGCATCGGCGGGCTATCGCCCGTGACGTCTGTTCTGAAAATAGCGTTAGCCTCCCGCACCAAATTGTCTTGCAACCTGCTTTCCTTTCATCATCATTCCCTGGAGACGATATCCCATGCCACGATTCGGCGCCCATGTCAGCACCGCGGGCGGCGTCAGCAAGGCCTTTCAACGGGCCGAGGACGTCGGCTGCGACACCATGCAGATATTTACCCGCAACAACAACCGTTGGAACACGAAGCCCCTGGACCCGAAAGAAATCGAACGCTGGCTCGCACGCTGGCAGCAGAGCCCAGTGCGGCCCGTGGTCTCCCACGCCTCCTACCTCATCAACCTCGCCTCCTCCGATGACGCGCTGTGGGAGAAGTCCATCGATGCGTTTGTCGACGAGCTGGAGCGGGCCGAGGTCCTGGGCCTGCTGGGCGTCGTCCTCCATCCTGGCTCGCCCAAGGAGGACGGCGAAGCCTACGGCATCGAACGCATCGCTCGCGCCCTGGACATCTGCCACCGTCGCACCGCGGGCTTCAAGACCCTGACTCTGCTGGAGACCACCGCGGGCACGGGCAAGCACCTGGGCTACCGCTTCGAGCAACTGGCCGCGATGCGGGCTGCGGTGGCCGACCCTGCCAGGGTCGCCATCTGCTTCGACACCTGCCATGTCTTCGCCGCGGGCTACGAGATCCGCACGCCTGAGGGCTACGCCGAGACCATGGAGGCGTTCGACCGGGCCATCGGGCTCGATCTGCTCAAATGCTTCCACTTCAACGACAGCAGATTCGATCTCGGCGCGCGCAAGGATCGGCATGAGCACATCGGCAAGGGCTTCATTGGGCTGGATGGATTCCGCAACATCATCAACGATCCCCGCTTCGAGCATGTCCCCATGATCCTGGAGACGCCCAAGAGCAAGGATATGCACGAGGACGTGGAGAACCTGGCCGTGCTGCGCAGCCTGGTGGAGAAGTAAAGATGGCCGGGGCCAAACTCGCGTTCGAACTCAGCGACTACGAACCCCCCGCGGGCGGCGATCCCATCATTGCCCGCCCCTTCTATGTGAGCGAAGACCTGGTGGCCGTGCTGGTCACCTTGCAGCCCCACGCCCGCGTGCCCGAGCACAGCCACGAACGCCACGACGAGATCTTCGACGTCATCCGGGGCGAGGGCGTGTTCTGGCTGGATGGCGAAGCCATCCCGTTCGGGCCCGGCATGACCATCGTCGTCCCTGCGGGCGTCCGCCACGCGTTGGAGGCGGGCGACGCGCCATGGGTTCTGCGGGAGACCGTGCATCGCCATGGCTACGCGCGCAAAGCCATCAAGCGAGCGCTGAAAAAGCGGTGGTTTCGAAAATAGACGACAGACGAGGGCGACAAGCGACAACGCCCCCACGCGCCTACGGATTCGCCCACTTGACTTGTGCCCCCGCGGGCGGCTGATAACCGGGCCCGAAGCGGAACTTAGCCTGCCAGGGTTTGTAGCTGCTCTTTAGCACCTCGTCGATGAGCAGATTGCCATCTTTATCCCACACCTTGCGGGAAACCTTCGCGTCGAGCCCTTCCACCGCCCAATCGAATTGCACGACTTTGCCCGGAGGCATGGTCGGGTCTTCGATGTAAAGGGGGGGCGGGGGCGCTTTGCGATTGGAATACTGGGGATCGCCCACCTCCACCTTCCAACCGGGATCGGCGCCATAGAATTCGAAGGCAATCACACCTTTTTTCGTGTCGACAATAGGCTTGATCAACAAATAAGCGCCCGTAGTGTTTTTGAACTTAAAATCCACGGTAGGCGTATAGACCGTGGCGTCGATGCCAGGTTTGCCATACCAGCTCACCACATAACCGTGGGCCCAGCGCTCTACCGTGGGGAATCCTCCAAAAAATGAGGCGCGGAAGATGGTCGTGCTCACCTGGCAGACGCCGCCGCCCACGCCCACCGCGGTGCGATCGCCCGCAATGATGAGGGAATCCTCGAAACCATTGGCCGCGGTCACATCGCCCACATACTTGTTGAAAGAAAATATGCCATTAGGGGGGATGACCACGCCCACGAATTTGGCTGCGGCCACCTCAATGTTTTTCACGCGGGCCCTGCTGGAACCGGCAAACTTGGTCGCGCCTCGAGCCACCAGATCCTTGATGCCGAAATTCGCGGCATCCTCCGAGGCGACAGCGGGCTTGACCAGGCGCACGGGCAGCTCGACCTGCTTCTCGCCCGCCATGATGGCAGCTTCGATGGCGGCCACCGTCGCCTCCACATCCAGCTCATAGCCATTGGCGCTGGGCGAGAGCTCGATGAGCTGGCCCCGCTTGGGATCAAAGTCGAAACGGGCGTCTAACGGCGGACGGTAGACCTGCTTTGCCCACTCCTCGACGATAGACCGAAGCGCCTCCGCGTCCACCTCGGGTTCGACCTGCCCCACCTGCTCATCATCGTTCACCCAGGTCACCAACCCGACCAGGGTGGCTGGATCCAGCGAAAATTGAAACTCCCCGCGGGGATCAGTCAGGAGGATGGGTTGGCTGAGTGCGTCCTCAATGGCCCTCTTGCTGGCAAGAGGAATAGTCCCGGCCGCGGGGATCGTTTTCACCTGTACGTCGACGATGCCGCCCATCTCATTTTCAACGCGACGGATAATCGCTTCGGTGGTGGAGGAGACATCCACCACCTGGCCCGGCTGTGATGAGGTGATTACCACCTGCAACTCGCTGAGGGTCACTCGAGATTCAGTGACCGAGCGATTGAGGGAGGCGGTCATCTCTCGCACAGTCTGATCCACTTTGCCGGGGTTCACCTTGATGGTAGGCTCCAAAACAGCCCCACGCCAAAACGCGCGCCACTGCGCGTTCAGATTTTCAAGCATGGAGCCATTGCGGCCCAGCGCGAAGGCCCGATTCAGGCTCTCATCCACCTCCACCCGCACGCCTAACGCCTTCGAATCCAGCGGCCAGAACTGATCGCCATAGCGGAGGGCGACCGGGGGAGGCAGATACGCCATCACCGCCTGTTCCAGGGCGAGTCGCGCCTCCTCCCTCGTCATGCCGCTGAGGTCCACCCCCATGATCTGCACGCCCGGATAGATTTTATCCCGATACGTCCACTCGAATCGCACCAGCCAAAAGGCCAGCACCAGCGCTGGGATCAGCACCCACAGCAGGATGAGCATCACCCACGAGGCGGTGCGATGGCCGGCGCGGGATGAGGTTGAGCTGACGGGCGGCGTGAGACCTTCGGCGTGTTGCATGATGGCATTCCAAAAAGGGAGTCACTCCAGTCTAACATAACATCCGGGGGGAGGCAAGCGATCTACTTACAATACAACAATTTCAAATCTGGCGTTGCTGCAACCCCCTCCCAGCCTCCCCCCGTTACGCCCCCCATGCGACGGGGGGAGGAGCCAGCCGATAGCAAAAGATCTTTGCGGATGAAGGGCTCCCTCCCCCGGACGCGAGCGCAGCGAGTATCGGGGGAGGATCGGGGTGGGGGCCAAAGGGAGGCTGAGAGGCCTCGCACAAACACCTCCTGGCCGCTTTTCCTTAAATTTGGAATTGCTGTTTACAATAAACGCTCATGAGAATCCCATCTGAGCTCAGTTTTTGGAAGGGATTT
>DUEQ01000076.1 GCA_011192085.1 Caldilineae bacterium | reverse complement strand
CATCCTCCAAATGACGCACCCTTTGTAAAAAGGAGGCCAAGACGCGTTCCTACCCGAATTGGTTTGGCTCAGATGGGTCTTCCCACGCATCGGAGTCGAGATCCTCCCAAGGCGGAGGTTCAGGCGCATCATCGAGCTGAGGTGAGGGTTCTGGATAGGTTGGCGTTGGGGCCGGGGGTGGGGATGGTGTAGGTTCGGGTGCAGAGGGCTGGCCTATCAATACCTCTCGACCGCGGCCGCCACCCAAATCGGGCCCGACAATGCCATCTGCTTCCATCATATCGATGAGCCGAGCCGCGCGGGTATAGCCGATCTGCAGGCGTCGCTGTAACAAGCTAACGCTGGCCCGACCTGCTTCCTGCACCACGGCCATGGCTTCATCATAAAGGGGGTCGCGGCGGGATTGGGTCTCCTCCTTTTCCACCATATCCTCCCACAAGGACCGCTGGATGGCGGGCTCCACTGCGAGTTCGGACGCGGGCTCTGCACTCAGGCCGCGCTGGCCGCGCCAATAGCGCACCAGGCGATGCACTTCGGCATCGGAGACAAACGCGCCCTGCAGGCGGGCCAGTTTGGCCGAGTCGGGCCGCATGAACAGCATATCGCCCCGGCCCAGCAGCTTCTCCGCGCCCGGCGTATCCAAAATCACCCGAGAATCCACCTGGCTGGTCACCGCAAAGGCGATGCGGGAGGGGAAGTTGGCCTTGATCAGACCCGTGACCACGTTGACCGAGGGACGCTGGGTGGCCACCACAAGATGAATGCCCACGGCCCGCGCCATTTGCGCCAGCCGCACCAGCAGTTTCTCCACCTCGTCGGGCGACATCATCATAATATCGGCCAGCTCGTCGATGACGATGACCGTATAGGGCATCTTGGGCTTACCCTCGGCGATCATGCGGGCGTTGTAGGCTTCGATGTTGCGCGCCCCCTCCTTCTCCAGCTTCTTGTAGCGCGTTTCCATCTCGCGCACCGCCCAACCCAACACGGCCACCACCGTCTCCACATCGGTGATGACGTTGTCGATGAGGTGGGGGATGCCGTTATAGGTGGTCAGCTCCACCCGTTTGGGATCGACCAGGATGAAGCGCAGGTCATCGGGGGTGTATTGGAAGAGGAGGGAGCAGATGATCGCATTGACACAAACTGACTTACCCGAACCTGTGGCCCCTGCAATGAGCAAATGAGGCATGCGGGCGAGGGTGGCCGCAACCGCACGTCCCGAGACATCCTGTCCCAGTGCGATCTTCAATGGCGCTTTCAGCGCGGTGAATTCCTCCGATTCTAGGATGCTGCGCAAGGTGACCATGGAGATGGCTTGGTTGGGCACTTCGATACCCACGATGTCGCGTCCGGGCACGGGCGCTTCGATGCGAATGGGTGAGGCGGCCAAGGCCAAGGAGATGTCGTTGGCAAGAGCCTGAATTTTGCTGACTCGCACCTTCATCCGCTTCTCTTCACCACGCACCTTGCGTGTGACATAACCTGGTTTGACGCCGAATTGGGTGACTACTGGGCCTTTGTTTACCTCGACGACGGTGACGGGCACGCCGAACGCGTTCAGGGTGTCCTCAATGATGCGGGCCCGCTCCGCCAGGTCCTCCTCGGTGATCTCGCCCGACGCGCCCGGCTCCAGGATGTCTTCGATGCGGGGCAGCCGCCAGTCTGTATCCTCTGCGCCCACAATGCGCACCATCGGGTCTGAGGGCGGTTCCTGGAGGATGCTTTGATTGTCGGGCGGCAGAGTGCTCACCACGCCGTTGGGATCGAGGACGGGTTGAGGCGCGGGCGGCGCTTGGGCTGAAGTGCGGCGTAGGGATTGCATCCACAACAAGAATCGACGCCAGCCCGAGCGCAGGCTCGCGGCCAGGCTCGGCCCGCGACCCCGCAACTGGTCGACCAAGCCGACCAGAGCCGCGAATGCGGCGGTCATCGCAGTCAGAGAAACAGCCTGCAATGTCTGCCAACGCACCCCGAACATGAGGATGACGCCCACGGCCATACATGCCAGGGTGATAACACCGGTGAGGAAAGGCCCCAGCGCGGCAAGCAGGGATTGAGTCAGCCACCAGCCAGTGAGGCCGCCAACATCACCAGGCCGGGGTGAGGCCAGATCCGCGTGACGGGTGACGCCGACGAGGTGGATCAAAGCCTGCATCGTTCCCCAAAAGAGCAGAAATCCGAAGAAGCGCACGGGCGTGAACCAACCCCGATAGCCCTGGCTATAGAGAAAGATGAAAACGCCCGACACCAGCAATACGACAGGCAAAAAATACACGCCCACGCCAAACAACAGGCTCATCATATCGATCCACCAAGCGGTCACGGCGCCGCGCTGACTGCTCAGCAAGGCCAGCAGCGTAAAGACCCCCGTCAGCGCCATGACCACGCCCAGGGTCTGGCCGCTCACCACGCTATCCGCGAGTTTTTGCAGGCCAGAGCGTTTTTTGCGCGCGCTGCGCTTCTTTTTCGTGGTTTTCGAGCGACCGCGGCCCCGGGATTTCCTGGCAGCGGCGTAGGATCGCGTCTTGCTGGCGCTTCTCTTTTTGGAGGAGGAGGTTTGGCGTTTGGCCATGATAGCGGATGGGGGAATGGGGGAGCTTAGCTCATGTGTTCGCTGAATGCATTATAGCAAATGCCTGGCCGCCTGACAACGCCCGTGGGCTCATGGTTGTTTTCCTATCTGCGCGGTTTGCGCTTGCGACGATGTCGGGGCCGTCGCCGCGCGGCCGCGCGGGATGGGGCGGACCCCTTGGGATCGAGACCAATAGCCCGGAAGAGCGTTGCGCGCTCTTCTTCGGTGAGTTCGCGCCATGCTCCCGGCGGCAGATCGCCCAATGTCAGCGGGCCGATGGCCACGCGCACCAGGCGCAGGGTGGGATAGCCCACCGCGGCGGTCATGCGCCGCACTTGGCGTTTGCGTCCCTCGCGGAGGGTGATGCGCAGCCAGGGGGTGGGATGGTAGTCTCGCACCGGGCGCGGGGGCAGATCGGGCAGTTGGCGCAACCGCTCCACCTGAGCGGGCGCGGTCTTGCGTCCTTTCACCATCACGCCCTCTCGCAGTTTCTGCAATGCGGCGTCATCGGGTTCCCCTTCGATCTGCACCAGGTAAGTTTTGGGTAGCTTCCAGCGGGGATGCGTGACCCGGTGCAGGACGTCGCCATCATCGGTCAACAGCAGCAACCCCTCGCTGTCTTTATCCAATCTCCCCGCGGCGTATACGCCGGGCAGATCGATGTAATCGCTCAGGGTGGGACGGCCCTCCTCATCGGTGAATTGGGTGAGCGCGCCGTAGGGCTTGTGGAAGAGGAGATAGTGGGGCATAGCGGGAGGCGACGTTGGGTGGAAAGAAAAAGCCTCCGTCATAGCTGGCGGAGGCTTGAGGATGGGTTGTTGGGGGCTTAGTTGCCCTGCCCTGGCGGGAATTCGGCGTAGACCTCGATCCAGGGGGCAGTGTCGGACCCCCTTTCGGTGCTGGAGATGCGATAGCGCACCGCAGAACCTTCCTCCGCTCGGAAGATGACGCCGTAGTTCGCGTCGGGGTTTTCATACATGTCCTGGACGGCGCTGCCTGAGAGCTCGAAGGTGATCCAGCCCAGACGATCAAGGGCGCCCGTGCCGATGCTGCGGCCCTCCCGGTCGATTCCAATGGAATCGGCGCCGGGGCTGGCCCATGCCGTGCTTGCATCTGCGTTGTTCCAGGTTACCGAAGCCTCATCCCAGGGACGCAGGAGGCGATAGATGCGCACATAGGAGGTCCAGTTTTCGTGGTTCCAGTCCTCAGCATAGAGATGGATGCGACCATCCAGCACCCGCACGTCGGGCCCGAGATCGGGGATGTCGAACTTCATGACCAGATGGTACTGGTTGCGGCTGTAAAGGGTCAACTGCTGATCCGCGCCGTAGTTCTGGTCGGGATACCAGGAGGAGATTGTCGAGTCCACGATGCCGTCATAGCCATCCACGCCAGGATGGAAGGCCACCCATTTGCGCACTGGGCCGTCGACGAAGGTGAGCAATCCCTCTTCGGGCGTGGGTTTGAGATATTCGGGGCCAGCCCAGCTCATCCAGCTCTCGACGCCGACGCCGTCGTTGTCTTGCAGGCCCCAGGTGAAGCCCACTTCGATGTCGCCCAGGAAATCGACGCCGCCGAATTCGCTCATGGGGATGCTGACTTCGCCTTCCCAACCGCCGGCGGTCTCATGAATGGCCCATTCGTAGCCCGCGGGCCAGCCGCCATTCACGGTCAGCAGATTGTCGGGGCTCAGGGTAAGCAGGATGTCGCCGACCGAATAATCGCCCGACTGGTCCACGTCGAACACGACGCTGGCCATATCATCGTTGTGCCAGTTGCGAGATTTGCGGACCACGTATTCATCGCTCACCGACAGCGCCAGATAGACGCGGTCGCTGGTCCAAAGGATGCTGATCCAGCCGCTCAGGTCCTCTTCCCGCAGGAGATCGCTGCCCGCGGGGTAGCCCGCGGTGGCGCCGGTGAGGTATATCCTGTTAGCCAGGGGCCATTCGGTCAGATCGCCGTCCACGGTTGGGGGGTGCACGCGCCAGGGTGCGCGCATCTCTTGTTGGGTTTGCAGGGAAGGAAGATTGACGGCTTGGTTTTCGGCGGGCGATTCGGCGAAGCTAGCGCCTGCCGCACCAATGGCCATCGTCATGGCGATCAAAAGCGTTGCGAGTAATTGTTTCATAGTGGAAGAACGGCTCCTCAATAGATTTTGTGTGGGGAGGGATTATAGTGTAACCCAAAATTAAAGGATGAAAAAATCGCGAAAGCGCGACGCATCTTCCT
>DUEQ01000075.1 GCA_011192085.1 Caldilineae bacterium | reverse complement strand
TTTCTGTATGCCGGGAAAACGCAAGGAGCTCGCCTTATGACAGTGAATCAACCCCATCATCTGGACATGAACCTCACGCCCGAAGAGGAGGAGATGATCGCTCTTCTGCAAGACGCGCTGGCATTGCCCAGCCGGGAGGAGGTCATCCGTCTGCTGGTGAAACAAGCAGTTCAACGGATCGCGATCACCTGTCCCGCGTGCGGACATTACGCCCGGCTGACCGATGAGGGCAAGGCCGAGTGCCAATCCTGTCTCTCGGTCATCAGCTTGGCTGAAGATATCCTCCTCACGTCGGGGGAAGGCTCATGAGTCAACGACTGGAACGGGCGACGTTGGGCGGGGGCTGCTTTTGGTGTCTGGAGGCTGCTTTCGATCAAGTCGCGGGGGTGATGGAGGTCGTGTCCGGTTACGCGGGCGGGCATGCGCCCAATCCCACCTACGAGCAAGTCTCCACCGGGCGCACGGGCCATGCAGAGGTGGTGCAAGTCACCTATGACCCCCAACAGATCACCTTTCGTGAGCTTCTGGATATCTTTTTCACGATTCATGATCCCACCACGCCCAACCGCCAGGGCGCGGATGTGGGCCCGCAATACCGATCCATCATCCTCTACCATGATGAGGAGCAGCGCCGCATCGCCCTGGAGACCATCCGCAAGTTGGAGGCCGCGGGGACCTGGCCCGACCCCATCGTCACCGAAGTCGTGCTGCTGGACGCGTTCTATCAGGCGGAGGCGTATCATCAGAAATACTTCCAGCGCCATCCCCACGCGCCCTATTGCCAGCTCGTGGTCGCGCCCAAGGTGCAAAAAATACGGCAGAAGTTCCCATACAGATTGAAACAATCCCTTCAAAGTTAGAGCTTTTGTTGCATGGTTGCTATGTGGTTCTGGAAAAAGATGGGCCTCTCTCTTTACATCGTCACCGCCATCGCCATCGCCGTCCTTGCCTTCGTCATCTTTGCGGCCGCGGGCGCACCGGCCTGAGGCATGATTATGGGCGGCGCGCTGCCGATGACCCTGGCGCTCCACATCGTCAAGCCCCATCTGGATCAATGCGATTAGGCCATGTCCGGGCGGTTGACGAGCGCTACCTTCTGGTTGTTGTGGATGGCCGTGACGCTGTCAGCATGCAGCGGCGCGGTCACCCCGACTTCGCCCGCCTCCCTCACCGCTGCGCCGCCCACATGGACGCCCACGCACATTCCATCCCCGCGCCCGCTCCTCAATCCCACGCCCTCGCCAACCCCTCCCCCCATTCCCGACCCCACGCTCATCCCGGCCCCGGAGCCTGCGCCTTTCTCACCACGGCCTTCCGCGCCCCCAATGCGCGTTGACGCCGAGGGGCCGGCGACCATCCCCACCATCGCGCCGCTGCCCCCGGGCCAGGGCCGCTCGCCCGTTCGGCTGATCATCCCCGCGCTGGGAATGGATGTGCGAGTGCAGCCCATGGGCTGGCACGCCACCTCCGACGCCCAAGGCGTACGCACCGAATGGGATGTGCCCGACTCTGCGGCCGGACGCCACATCGACAGCGCTTTCCCCGGCGAGCTGGGAAACGTGGTCATCTCGGGCCACAACAACATCGGCGACGCCGTTTTCGCTCCCCTCTCCAGCGTCGGCGAACGGGACATGCCTCTGAAATTGGGCGATCCCATGATTTTGGAGGATGAACTAGGTCGCCGTTTTGTGTATCGCGTCACCGGCTGGCGACGATTCCCCGAAGCCCGTGCGTCGGTGGCCGAACGCAACGAAAACGCCAGCTACCTGCTCCCCACCGACTTCCCCCAACTTACCCTCATCACCTGCTGGCCGCCCGAAAACAACACCCATCGCGTCATCATCACGGGCGCGCTGACCGAGATACGCACGCCATGATCCGATATCTGACCCTGCTCATCCTTTTTCTCAGCGCGCTGCTGCTCGCGGGCTGCGCCCGCCAGGGCGCGACCATCACCTGGGAAACCGCTTCCGAGATGGAGACCGCGGGCTTCAATCTGTATCGCAGCGAAAGCCCAGACGGACCTTGGGTCAAAATCAACGACGCCCTCATCCCTCCTTCGGAGGACCCGGTGCGTGGCGGGCGATACGCATTCAAGGATGTCGGCGCTGAGCCTGGCAAGACGTACTATTATCAACTGGAAGAGGTCGAGCTTTCGGGCAAAACCACCCGGTTTCCGCCCATCGAAATGCAGTCGGGGTCGAGGCTTCCCCCCTGGCCCTGGTGGGTGGTCGGAGCGGCGGTCGCTGTGGGCGCTGGCTGGCTGCTTGGAAGCGTATTCCGTTGACGCTTTACACCTGGCATCGGCGGTGAATGCCATCGCTTTGAATCCCATCATCGTTCCTCGCCATCACACAATCTAGACCATTCCTATGCAACTCAACGGCCAAACCATCCTCATCACCGGAGCGTCCCAGGGCATTGGCGCGGCCGCGGCCCGCGCCTTCGCGGCCTACCCCGTCAATCTGGCCCTGCTGGCCCGCTCCCAACATCTCATCGAAGCCCTGGCCGCTGAGCTGAACCAGCGGCCGGGCGTGCGAGCGTTGCCCATCGTGGCCGATGTGGCCCAACGGAAAGCTATCGAGACCGCGGTGCAGCGCACTTTGGACGCGTTCGGGCAGATCGACATCCTGGTGAACAACGCGGGCGTGGGCATGAGCAGTCCGGTGGGAGAAATCGACTACGACAAAGGGCGTCAACTCTTCGATATCAACTTTTGGGGCGCGCTGATGATGACCGAAGCCGTGTTGCCCGGGATGCGGCAACGCCGAGATGGCCTCATCATCAACATCTCCTCCATTGTGGGGCGACGGGCCATGCCGGGCATCAGCGTCTATTGCGCGTCGAAATTCGCGCTCAACGCATTCAGCGAGAGCATCCGCGTGGAGCTGAAGCGCGACAACGTGCGGGTGGTGAGCTTCTATCCAGGCGTGACCGCCACGAACTTCAGCGACAACCTGCTCACCGGTCCCGCGTCAGCCCAGGGCAAGGGCCGGGCCAAGGTCACCTCGGCCGAGGATGTGGGTAAGGCCATCGTGCGAGCTGCAATCAAGGAGCCCCGCGACGCCTATCCCACGCTGTTCGACCGCGTCTTCGTATGGACGTCCACCCTCGCGCCCTGGCTGATGGACCGCGTCCTGCAACGTTTCCAACAAGCCTAGCCCTCACCCTCCGATCTCCCATCTCCATTCCCTCACAACGTCATGAGCTATCTCCACTTCATGGGCTGGAACGAGATCCTGGCCCGCGTCTTCGACGGCTTCGCCGTCGAGAAAAACGCCTCTCCCGACTGGCTGGTGAACCCAGCCACGAAACGCAAACTCAAACTCGATTATCTCTATCCCGAAATCGGCGTGGCCGTGCGCTTTGTGGGCATGAAGGCCAAAGGACAGCGTCGCAAGAGCGATTGGGAGGAGCTGGAAGAGCGGTCGCGGGATGAAACCCGCAGGGAGCTTTGCCGACAGCATGGCATCGATCTCATCCTGCTCGATCCCAATGACCCTTTTCCCGACAAGCAGTTGCGCCGGGTGCAGATGACCATCGGCGGTGCGGCCCGGCGTATCGCCAAAACCGGGCGTTTCAAGGGCAAGGCCGACCTCATGCGAAAGCTGGATCGGGCCAATCGCAGCATCGAGGCGATTCGCAAACGAGTGAAAAAAACCGAAGACCTGGCCCTCTATGCAGAATCCTGGCGCGATCGCGAGGCCCAGGCCATCGCTGACCTGAAGAGACCCGCGCCACAGCCCAAGCGCAAGATCAACCCCAACCGCCTGAAAGTGGGACAACGGGTGAAACACAGCCACTTCGGCGTGGGCGTAGTCACCGCCATCGAGCCAGGCAAAGAGGACACATACGTCACCATCGACTTCGTGACGAAAGGGGAGCGGAAATTCGCGCTCTCCCTGCTGGCGGGAAAACTCCTGGTGGCGCGCAAAATGGGTGATGGATGATGATTCGCCCTCCTATTGGTTTCGGCAGATTGCCGCCTGCAACGTTGGAAATAACAAAACCCGCAGGGGAACTAGCCGCCTGCGGGTTGTTTGCATGGAGAGACGAATGCGTTGGGGCTATTTCTTCTTATCCTTATCCCCGTTCTGCATGCGCTTCTTCAGGCCCTTGCGGAAGGAATAGAGGGGGAGCATGATGGCCATGGAGGCTTCGGAAGCCTTGGTGCGGGCCTGGACCTTCATCTTCCAGGCTGCAATGCGCATCTCCTGCATCTTCCGCTGGAACGCGCTGTCCACAGGCCAGTTGGTGACCAGGATGGCTTCCTGCGCCTCTTCGGGCGAGACCTCGAAGGGCTGGAATTCCCAGACCACAGCGGCATAGGTCAGGCCCGCGCCGAAGGCAATCATGACCGTCTTGTCGTTCTCTTTCAGACGACCATCTTCCAGCGCCTCCACCAGGGCCAGAGGCACGGATGCGGCCGACGTGTTGCCATAACGGTCGAGATTGACGATGGTTTTTTCTGCGGGAAACTTCAGGCGACGCAGGGCCAGATCGATGATGCGTTGGTTAGCTTGGTGAGGGATGAGCACGTCGATATCATCCATGGTCAGTCCAGCTTGGGAGACGACCTCGATGGTCGCGTCGCTCATGACTCTCGTCGCGAATTTGAAGACCGGCCGGCCCTTCATTTTCAGCCGATGCTCTTTGTTGTCGATATGTTGGTGGTCGGGATAGTTTTTTGTGCCCAAGGCGGGGACGATAAGCGCGTCCCAACCGGAGCCGTCGGACCCCAGCTTCATGCTGAGCATGCCGCCGGGCTGGGTGGTGCGACTAACGATCACTGCCCCCGCGCCGTCGCCGAAGAGCACGGCGGTGTTGCGATCCTCCCAATCAAGGCCCGCGCTGATGACTTCGGCGCCGATAACCAGCACATGTCGATACGCTCCAGTCTGCACGAACTGGGCTGCTGTGGCCAGAGCGTAGACAAAGCCCGAGCAGCCTGCGACCAAGGTGAACGCGCCGCATTGTGCGCCCAACTGGTCTTGCACCATGCTGGATGCGGGGGGCACGAGGTAGTCGGGCGTGGATGAAGCGAGAATGATCATGTCCAGATCTTCGGGCCCGATGCCCGCCTTCTCCATGGCCTGACGGGAAGCGGCCACCGACATGCTGACGGTTGTTTCCCCCTCGGAGACGATTCGTCGCTCGCGAATGCCCGTGCGGGTGACGATCCATTCGTCGCTGGTGTCCATCATCCTTTCCAGATCATGGTTCGTCACCACCTTGGAGGGAACATACATGCCCCAGCCGGTGATCTTGCTGTAATAAGGAGTCAT
>DUEQ01000074.1 GCA_011192085.1 Caldilineae bacterium | reverse complement strand
TCAATCATCTCAATAACGGTTACATCTACAAAGATCGACAGCTCCAGCCCTATTGCCTCATCGATCAACAGTTTCTGGCCGACCGTTACATTGAGGGAGAATGCCCCATCTGCGGCTATCCTCACGCCCGCGGCGATCAGTGCGACCACTGCGGCAACACCCTGGACCCGGTGGAACTGATCAACCCTCATTGCAAGATCTGCGGCCAGAGCGAGATCGAATTCCGCGAGACCGAGCATTTTTTCTTCGATCTGGGTAAAGCCAGTTCCGAATTAGCCCGATGGTTGAATGAGGACAAAGCACATTGGCGTAGCCACGTCATCAATTACGCCCGCCAACAGGCCGAGAGCGGTGAGCTGCGGGGGCGGGCCGTGACCCGCGACATCGATTGGGGCATCAACGTGCCCGTGCCCGGCTATGAAGATAAAGTCATCTATGTTTGGTATGACGCGGTCATCGGCTATCTCAGCGCCACGCGCGAGGCTGTAGCCCTGAATGGCGAACCGGAAGCATGGAAAGACTGGTGGTTCGATAAGAGCGTCAAATCCTACTACTTCATCGGCAAGGACAACATCCCCTTCCACGCCATCTTCTGGCCCGCCATGCTCATCGCGGATGGCCGCGGCATGAATCTGCCCTACGACGTGCCCGCCAACGCCTATCTGAACATCGAGGATAAGAAGATCAGCACCAGCCGCCGCTGGACCATCGATCTGCCCGACTTCCTCTCCCGTTACGATCCCGATCCCCTGCGCTACGCGCTCACCATCAACGCACCCGAGACTCGGGATGTGAACTTCACCTGGGAGGAGTTCCTGCGACGGAATAATGACGAACTGGTCGCCACCTGGGGCAACCTGGTCAATCGCACCTTGGGCTTCGCTTACAAGCGGTTCGACAAGCGGGTTCCCGCCCCGGGCGAGTTCGATGATCTGGACCGGGCGCTGCTCAAACAGTCGGAGGAGGCGTTCGAACGAGTAGGCGCAGAGATCGACGCGGTGCGGCTGAAGATCGCGTTGAGCAAGGCTATGGAGCTGGCCCATGCGGCCAATCGCTATCTCAACGAAAAGGCTCCCTGGGCCCAGATCAAAACCGATCCCCAGGCCGCGGCCACGACTATCTACGTGACTTTGCAAGTCATCGATCGCCTCAAGGTCATCCTCCATCCCTTCCTCCCTTTCACCACCCAACAGCTCCATCACTTCATGGGCTACGACGGCGATCTCTTCGGCGAACTGGTGATCGAGGAGGTGGAGGACGACCGAGGCGTACATAAGACGCTGCGCTATGACGGTTCGGGCGTGCAAGTGCGCTGGGAGCCCGCCACCCTGACGCCGGGCCAGCCTTTGCGCAAACCCCATGCACTTTACAAGAAACTCGATCCCAAGATCGTCGAGGAGGAGCGGGAGCGACTCCTGGCCCGTTTAGGCGCAAGCATCTGATCTCCAGGCGATTTCGAGCTGGCTGACCCGGCCGGGTCAGCCAGTTTTTTCTTTGCAAATTATCGGTCGCAATGACAAAAATCCCTGATAAGACCGAAGTTTGTGCTGTGAATTGCTTTTATCGCTTTGTA
>DUEQ01000073.1 GCA_011192085.1 Caldilineae bacterium | reverse complement strand
TAGAGATCGATGAACTCTTGAAGCTGAGGCGACTCCGATGTGGGCAGGGTTTTCATCGATTGCAACCGCCGGAAGTACTCCTCATAGGAAAGCTCGGTGACCTCTTTATAGAGCTTGCGGCCCATGCGCACCCGCAAAGGAATGATAGTGATGCCGTATTGCTCGATCTCTTCCGGCGTGAGATGGGCGCTGCTGTCGGTGACGATGCGGATAGTGCTCATGGTGGCCCTCTGTTCCGTGACTAGAACGCAGATGACGCTGATGGGAACGGATTGACGCAGAAAAAAGATTAGGACAGGTTTGGCGTTGGCTCATTATACACCATGTTATCCCCATTTGGGGCGATCATTCCACGGAAATAATGAAATGATAGTGGGGTTGGCCGCCCGCGACGACCTCGACCGCCACCTCGGGATGGCGGGCCTCCACAGCCTGGGCCAACGCCTGGGCGCGGGCGGCATCCATTGGCTGCCCGAAATAGATGGTCACCACCTCGCCGTCATCCTCCGACAGCGCCACATCCAGTGCGCGCTGGGCCACAGCCAGGGGATCGTCGCCCGAGCAGCAGAGCCTCCCATCCGACAGGGCGATGATCGCGCCCTCCTGGACATGAACGCCATGGATCGCGGCCTGGCGCACGGCCCGCGTCACTTCGATGGTGCGGACGTCGGCCAGGGCCTGGCGCATGAGGTCCGCGTTCTCCTCCGCGCGGGACTGCGGACGATAGGCGAACATGGCAGCGACGCCTTGGGGCAGGGTGCGGCTCTCCACCACGAAGACCCTCTTCTCCGAGAGCTCGGCCGCTTGCCGGGCCGCCATGAGGATGTTCTTGTTGTTGGGCAGGACGATGGCCTCGGACTCGGAGATGCTCTCGATGGCCTGAAGGATGGCTTCGGCGGAGGGATTCATGGTCTGGCCGCCCGCGACGATCTGGCACGCGCCCAGGCTGCGGAACACCTGGGCAAAGCCCTCGCCCGGCGTCACGGCCACGACTGGGATGCAAAGCGCCTCCTCCCCAGGAGATCGCGCAGGCGCTGTTATCCCCTCCAGTTCCACGCCCTTGCGACGCAGGGTTTGCAAGGTCATATTCTCCACCACGATGTCATCGAGCGGGCCCAGGGACGCGCCATAGGTCAGAAACCGACCTGGCTCCTCGCCATGGACATGCACTTTGGCGACCCGACCTGTCCGGCCCACAACGATGCTCTCGCCACCCAGGGCAATGAGCTCCCGCCGAATGGTCTCCTCATCAGAATCGGCGTCCAGCACCAGAAACTGGATGTCGTAGCCCCATTCATCGGGTAAGGATTCGAGATGGGGCTGCACCGTGGGCGGCGGCGCGACTGCGGGCAAAGCCTCGCCCGTGACCGCATAGGTCATGCCCTCCAGCAGGTAGACCAGCCCCGCGCCGCCTGCATCCACCACGCCCGCCTCCTTGAGGATGGGAAGCAGGTCGGGCGTTTGGGCCAGGGCGTCGCGCGCTTTGTTGAGGCTGGTGATCAGCAGAAAACCGATATCGTCGCTGAGCGCGGCCGCGTGCTCGCTGGCTTCGGCGATAACCTGAATGATGGTGAGAATCGTGCCCTCCACCGGCTGCATCACGCCATGATAAGCAACTCGCTGGCCCTGACGGAAGGCCCGAGCCCACGCGTCCGCATCCAGTGCGGGCGTCCCTCCCACGGCCTCGGCCATGCCCCGTACGATCTGAGAGAGAATGACTCCGCTGTTGCCGCGGGCCCCGCGGATCGCGCCATGCGCTGCCGCTCGCATGATCTCCCCCGCGTGATCCTGCTCCCGTCCCTCGATGGCTTTCCAGGCCGCCTGCATCGTCAGCACCATGTTGGCGCCGGTGTCGCCATCGGGCACAGGAAACACATTCAGTGCGTTCACCTCCTCCCGATGCCGACGCAGATTCTCCAGCGCCGCCTGGAGCATCGCCTTCAGTTCCGCGCCGCGAACCGCCTGGCCCGTTGCACGCATCGCACCTGTGGTCATCTCTTACTCCTTATCTCCCGCGAACGGGCTGACCCGCAGGGCCTGTACGTGCACATTCACGGCCAACACCGGCAGCCCCAGCGCCTGTTCCACCGTGTATGTCACCCGATGGATGACCCCGCGAGCGACTTCGGAAATGCGCGTGCCATACGCCACGATGAGGTGAAGATCGATGACCACCCCCTCATCCCTGACATCCACAAACACCCCTTTGCGCTCCTGACCCGAACGCCGCCATCCTCGCCGCCACGCCTCGAATCGACCGCGGTTGGCCAATCCCACCACGCCATAGCTCTGAAGCACGGCATGCTCGGCCAGGCTGGCGACAGCTTCGGGGGAGATTTCAATGGTTCCCAGGTTGGTTTTTTGTGTAATCATCGCGGATGAGATTTGCGAAAAAATGAGAATTT
>DUEQ01000072.1 GCA_011192085.1 Caldilineae bacterium | reverse complement strand
GTGACCACGCTGGCGTCACGCCCTGCGGTGTAGGCGCCGGTCACATCGCCGATGGCCCAGACATACAGATCGCGGCCGGTGGTCATGGTGGCGTTCACCTTGGCTTCGCTGAGGATAAAGCCGTCGGAGCCGGCATCCAGCGTGCCGCGGAAGTCGCCCAGCACGATCGCCCCGGCGGCGTCGGCGGCATTGATCCCCCCGATGGCATAGCCTACCACAGCGACCAGGGCGTCGTCGCCGGCAGTGGCCAGCCGTGTGGCCCCCACGGCGTTGCCGTACACCACAAGCAGCGCGTCTCCTGAGGTCGATTTTACTTCGCCGTTAAAGTCGCGGTAAACCCAGGCCGCTGCCCCTGCGGGGCCCTGGACGATGTACGGCCCAAAGGCCGCACCCCTGCTCACAAGGGGCGCGTAACGAGTGGCATGGTGGTTTGGCCACTCGCAATGCCAAACATAGTCTGCCATGGACAGCGTGACCTGCGGCTACTTGGCTGGCTGCAGCGGTGCTTCACCGTGGCCGGCGCGCCGGCCGGCTTCGTGGGACTTTCGGGTATGGCGAGGCACCGGCACGCCATCCCATGTCGCCTACCGCACAAAACGAATTGGTATGCGGCGATATGGTCCGACGTATTGACCCAATAATTGGACCTCGAAAGATGCCTTGCCTTCGGCGCATTCTAGCCAGGCAGCGAACAAACGGCCGCCCCATTCCTGCCACCACAGGCCAGCATTCTTCCGCGATAGCAGGTCGCGGATCGTGTCTGCGGAAATGTCCCGATGGAGCCAAACAGCCATCTCCGGGCGCACACGCCTTGGCGGGACTCCCTTGTGTACAAAACCGAAGTCCACACGGCACAGTTCGTACCATAACACGTGTTCTTCCAGGCTGCGAGCATCTACTTCCTTGCAAAGTTCTACCAGGTCCTCTGTTCGTTGACCGGGAATCCATGTCACGGTCCCCCGGCGTGGCCATGCCACAAGGCTCTGAGAGGGAGGCTTCATCAAACTATGCGCCACCACGCCAACTACACCGCGGTAAATAAATCCGAAGTACCGATTTCCGAACCTTCGGACCGCCATCCACTGAAGTCCAGTGGATCCGCGCAGTTTCTGAATAGCCTCCTCGCATCGAAGCGTGTCATAGAGCCTGATACTGCGCAGCCTCGGCACGACGTTTGCCTCTGTCATCACCAGCGTCTCCCCGGGGGCTTTC
>DUEQ01000071.1 GCA_011192085.1 Caldilineae bacterium | reverse complement strand
TTGTGTGAAGGACGCGCGCGTTTCGGCCACTGATGTCGGGGATGCCGAAGGATGCTGGCATCCGACCAGACTCAGAAGCAAGAACCAGGGGAAGACAAGAAAGGAAAGATATCGCAACATGCCGTGACGGGAGAAAGACACCCTATTCTATCACGGTTGTCATGGCGAAGGTCAATGCGCCCTCTCGCGACGCGGCGATGGCCCCTTTGATCGTTTGACGCCCGCACTCGAAAATGCTACTATCTTCCTATGACCGACGCGCTCTATTTGCGATACCGCCCTCAGACCTTCGAAGATGTGGTGGGGCAGAAACACGTGGCCGTGACCCTGCGCAACGCGTTGCGCCAGGACCGCATCGGCCACGCCTATCTGTTCACTGGCCCGCGCGGCACCGGCAAGACCAGCACCGCCCGCATCCTGGCCAAGGCCGTCAACTGCCTGGCCGAGGATGTCGACGCCCGCCCCGATAACGCGTGCCCCATCTGCACGGCTATCAACCAGGGACGGCTCATGGATCTCATCGAGATCGACGCGGCGTCCAACACCAGCGTAGACGACGTGCGCGCCCTCATCGAGAAGGTGGCCTTCGCGCCCAGCGAAGCCCGCTACAAGGTCTACGTCATCGACGAAGTGCATATGCTCTCCACCAGCGCCTTCAATGCGCTGTTGAAGACCCTGGAAGAGCCCCCTGCCCATGTGATCTTCGTCCTCGCCACCACCGAACCCCACAAGATCCCGGCCACCATCCTTTCGCGATGCCAGCGATTCGACTTTCATCGCATTAGCACCCGCCAGATCAGCGAACATCTGGCCGAGATCGCTCGTCGCGAAGGGATGACGGTATCGCCCGAGGCCTTAGGCATCATCGCCCGCAGCGCCACCGGCTCCATGCGCGACGCCATCAGCCTGCTGGACCAGGTCGCGGCCTATGGCCACACCGAGATCGATGAGGAGCTGGTGCGGGATGTATTGGGCATGGTCTCGGGGTTGGCCATCAGCGAGTTTGTGGACGCGCTGGCCGAGGGAGACCCCGCCGAAACGCTCACCCGATTGCATGAACTCATCGACAAGGGCGTCGAACTGAGCCAGTTCGTAAACCAACTCATCGATCAACTGCGCACATTGCTGCTCCTGAATGTGGGCAAGGACCCCAGTCTGGTGGACCTGCCCGACAGCCTGCTGGCCAAGGCGCAGGAACAAGCCGCGAAATTCACCGCGCCGCAACTTCTGCATACCATCCGCGCGCTTACCGAGGCCGCCCAGGCCCTGAAGACGCCCTTCGCCGGCTATCTGCCCATCGAGCTGGCTTTGTTGGACGCGCTTCACCTGGGCGAAACGGCTTCCGTCGCGCCGAGCGCCCCCCCTTCCGCCCAGAAGACCGCGCAGGGCCGGGCCGCGCCCCCCCCTGCGCGGCCCGCGGCCAAGCCCAAGCCTCCCCCCAGGCGCACCCAAGGATCGAGCCCGCCTCCAGAAAAACCCATGGCAGCGGTCGATGACGAACTGGCGAACATATGGAAACAGCTCCTGCGCGCCATGCGTCGCATCAACCCCAAACTCCAGGCCATGTTGCGCTCGGGCGAGCCGGTCGCCATCCAGGACGGCAAATTTTACATCCGCTTCCGCTACGAATTCCACCAGAATCAGGTGCGCGCGGGCGTGGATGATCTGAACAAAGGGCTTTCACAGGTCCTCGGAGGCCCCATGGAAGCCGTCGTCCTGGGCGAAAACGAATCCCCGCCCGCGTCTACGGAATCCAACACCTCGCCTGACGCCAATCCCAATCCTGGTCCCCATCCTCATCCTGATCCCGCCTCCTCCCTCACCGACCATCCCGTCGTCCGTCGAGCCGTGGACAGATGGGGAGGAAAAGTTCAGTAGTGAACCGCTCCATGGGATTCCCACTCCAGCCATCCCATTCTGAATAGCAACGAGGTTTTTATGGCCAAACGGAAAAAAGCCCCCAAGGGATATCGATCGCCAGGCTCCAGGCCCAAAGGCCCGCGCATGCCCGGCGCGGGCGGCGACATGATGGCTCAGCTTCAAGCCCTGCAAGAGGAGATGGCCAAACAACAGGCCGCGCTGGCCGAAGAAACCGTCGAAGTCAGCGTGGGCGGCGGCGTGGTCAAGGTTGTCGCCACGGGTCAGCAAGACATCATCTCCATCGCCATCCAGCCCGAAGTTGTCGATCCCGATGACGTGGAGATGCTGGAAGACCTGGTCCTCAGCGCAGTGAACGAGGCCCTGGAGCAGTCGCGCAAGCTGGCCGAGGAACGCATGGGCGGCCTCACCGCGGGCCTGGGCCTGCCGCCAGGCCTGCTTTAGCCACAACGCAGACATCGGACCCTGGACATTGGACCTCGGACAGAGTGATGCACGGCGTCGCTGAACCCATCCAACGCCTCATCGAGGCCTTCGAACGCCTGCCCGGCATCGGGCCCAAGAGCGCGTCCCGGATCGCGTTCCACCTGTTGCGCGCGCCCGATGAGCAGGTGCAGGAGCTGGCCGACGCCATCGCCAGTCTCAAGGAAAGCATAGTCTACTGCTCCCGTTGCCAGAACCTCTCCCAAATGGATCCCTGCGCCATTTGCAGCGATCCCGCTCGGGATCAGCATCTGGTGTGTGTGGTGGAGGATCCCCTGGATGTAGTGGCCATCGAGCGCACGGGCGCGTTCAAGGGCTTGTATCACGTGCTGCATGGGGCCATCAACCCGGTGGAGGGCGTCGGGCCGGAGGACCTGCGCGTGGACGCGTTACTGGAACGTTTGGAGGGGGAGCCCATTGACGAAATCATCATCGCCACGAATCCCAACATGGAGGGCGAGGCCACGGCCATGTACCTCGCCCGGCTGTTCCACCCGAAAGGGGTGCGCGTCACCCGTTTGGCGCGGGGGTTGCCCGTGGGCGGCGACCTGGAATATGCGGATGAGGTGACCCTCAGCCGGGCGCTGGAGGGACGGCGGGATATCTAAAAGTATGATCTCCATCATGGCAATGGGTCTGTTTGTATGAAAAGATGATTTCGGAGATAATACAACCATGCATGTGCGAGATGTAATGACGCCCAATCCCATCACCATCGGCCCCAACCATTCCATTGGGGCGGCCTTGGCGCGGATGCGCCGCGGGGGATTTCGGCGTCTGCTTGTGGTGGAAAATGGGGAGCTGATCGGGATTATCACCGATAGGGACCTGCGCCTGGCGATGAACTCGCCCTTTGTCATGCGCGAGGGATGGTACGACAGCTATCTCATGGAACACATCGAGGTCCGTAGCTGTATGACGCCCGATCCTGTCACGGTCTCAGCCGATGACGATCTCCTGGACGCGGTCCGCCTGATGCGAAAGCATAAATTCGGCGGCGTGCCAGTGATGGAAGCAGGCAACCTGGTGGGCATTCTCACCGAAACCGACTTGCTGAATTGCCTCGAGCAGCTTTTAGAAGCAGAGAAAGAAAGGATTTAGTCAGAGAGCCGGGAAAGGCGCGCACGCCACGCGAACCGCCCCTGGATATCGGACCCTCAACCATCCCTTCCTCTCTCAAAGGAGCGCGCCATGCCGTCCTACCTCGCCCGCGATGTGATGACCTCACCCGCTGTCACCATCCGCTGGGACGCCACCGTGTTGGAAGCCTCCGCGTTGATGGAAGAGCGAGACATCCGTCGTCTGCCCGTCGTCGACGAGGAGGATATGCTCATCGGCATCGTCAGCGATGGCGATGTGCGCGAAGCTCTCTCCATCTACAACCAGACCAACCCCTACGCCCCCGACCAGGACGAAATCCTGCTGGCGGTGGATGAGATCATGTCCGCGCCGGTGTACGCAGTCGGGCCAGATGAGCGCCTGACCGACGTGATCAGGATCATGCTGGACCACAAGATCGGCGGCGTGCCGGTGGTGGACGCGGACCGTCATCCCCTGGGCGTCATCACCGAATCTGACATCTTCCGTCTGATTTTGAAGGAATGGGGGGCGGATTAAATTGACATGTTTCCGCCACGCGATGTATGCTTTTCCTTCCATGACATGCGCCCTCCTCGATCCGGAGGGAGAGGTGCCGGCGTGGGCGAAGAAGGTGGAGGTGGAGCGATGAAGAAGGCTGAGATGACGAAAGCGCTTGAGATCGCAGGCAAGAAG
>DUEQ01000070.1 GCA_011192085.1 Caldilineae bacterium | reverse complement strand
GGCAACCTTCGTGGCTTCGTGGCAAAGAGGTGCAGTTGACGTCTCTCTCTTTGCGGAGGGAATTATGTATACTTTCGACTTGACCGACGAACAGCGCATGCTCACCGACATGGTGCGGCGATACTCGGAGCGCACCCTGCGGCAGGTCTACCGCGAGGCTGAGGAGGCCCGCGAGATGCCGCGCGAGGTCATCGAACAGGGTTGGGAGCTGGGCCTGCTGCCCGCGTCCCTGCCTGAGGACTACGGCGGCTTCGGCGAGTATTCCGCTGTGAACGGCGCGCTCATTGCGGAGGAGCTGGGCTATGGCGATATGGCCGCGAGCCTGGAGCTGCTGGCCCCCAACCTGGTGGCCACGCCCATCCACCTCTGCGGCACAGAGGCGCAAAAGCAGGCCTACCTGCCCATGTTCACCGACGTGGACATCCCCAGGGTCGCATCCGCCTTCCTGGAGCCCGTTATCCTCTTCGATCCCTACCATCTTCGGGCCACGGCCCGCCGCGAGGACGATTCCTACATCCTCAACGGCGAGAAGGCCATGGTCATCAACGCGCCCGACGCCGAGCTCTTCCTCATCTACGCCCACGATGAGGAGGCCGACAGCACCCAGGCCTTCCTGGTGAAAGCCCCTACGGATGGGCTTCGCATCGGCGAGCGGGAGAAATGGATGGGCTTCAATGCCCTCAAGACCTACCGCCTGAGCCTGGAGGGTGTGCGGGTTCCGGTGGAAAACCGCCTGGGGGGCGATGGGGGCATCGACATCCAACGCATCCTCAACAGCAGCCGCATTGCGCTCAGCGCCCTGGGCGTGGGTCTGGCCAAGGCGGCATACGAATACGCCCGCGACTACGCCAAGGAGCGGGTCGCGTTCGGCGAGCCCATCGCCCATCGCCAGGCCATTGCCTTCATGCTGGCCGAGATGGCCATCGATATCGACGCCACCCGGCTCATGGTGTGGGAAGCGGCCTGGAAGCTGGACAAGGGCCAGAACGCCACCCACGACGCCTACCTGGCCGCCCGCTACGCCGCGGACGTGGCCATCAAAGTGACCGACGGTGCAGTGCAGATCCTGGGCGGGCATGGTTACATCCGCGAGCATCCCGTCGAGCTGTGGCTGCGCAACGCCCGGAGCCTGGCAACGTTGCTGGGAGCAGTAACGATATAGAGATTCGTTGAGATTCATCGATATCCTGAATCGCCATCGAATCTCCAAGGAGGTTTTCCCCATGCCCATCGATTTCGAAATTCCCGAAGAAATCAAAAACCAGAGCAACCTCACCCAGATGGTTGCCGAACAGGTGATGCGCAAATACTCGCGCTATTATGATGAGCGCGAGCATGAGCGCCCCTGGGAATACATCAATTTCATCTGGCCCTTCATGAAATCCATGGAAGCGGCCAACCTCAAGCGCTCTCTACGTCAGTCCCATAACGGCCACAATGGCCACGGCAAAAATGGTGGCAATGGCAAGAAGAAGCAAAGCACGTTCCAGGTAGGCATGATCCATCTCATCGAGAACCTCTCCTGGGGCGATGCAGGCATCTATCTGTGTACGCCCAGCAGCGCCCTTGCGGGCGCCGCTATCCAGGCCGTGGGCACGCCTGACCAGAAGGAGCGCTTCCTCGACCGATTCACCCACGGCGGGCCCAAATGGGGCGCCATGGCCATGACCGAACCCCACGCAGGCTCCGACACCAGCGCCATCCGCGCCCGCGCCCGGCTAGACCCCGAGACCAACGAATGGGTGCTCAACGGCGAGAAGATCTTCGTCACCAATGGTAAATTGGCCCTGGAGGAGAGCGACGGCATCCTGGTGGTGTGGGCGACCCTGGACCCCAGCCTGGGTCGCGCGGGGATGCGCCCCTTTGTGGTGGAAGCGGGCACGCCTGGCGTCATCATCACCAAACAGGAGCACAAGCTGGGCATCCGGGCCAGCGACACCGTGTCCATCGTCTTCGAAGATGCCCGCATCCCCTACGACAACATCCTGGGCGACCCCGAACTGAAGAAAACAGAAGCCAAAACCACCAAGGGCTTCAAAGGCGCGATGAAAACCTTCGACTCCAGCCGGCCATGGGTCGCGGCCAGCGCCCTGGGCATCGCCCGGGCCGCGCTGGAATTCACCCGCGATAAATTGGCTGAGGAAGGCATTTCTGTACCCGAAGCCGCACCCTACCACCAGCTCTCCGCCATCCAGCGGGACCTGCTACAGATGGAAGCGGACCTGAAAGCCGCTTGGCTCCTCACCATCCGCTCCGCCGCGCTCATGGACGCGGGCAAGCCCAATAGCCTGGAAGCCAGCATGGCTAAAACCAAAGCTGGCAAAGTGGTCACCAGCATCACTCAAAAATGCGTGGAGCTGCTGGGGCCGTTGGGATATAGCCGGGAATATCTGGTGGAGAAATGGATGCGCGACGCCAAGATCAACGACATCTTCGAGGGCACGGGCCAGATCAACACCCTCATCGTTGCTCGCCGCATTCTCGGCTATACTCGACGAGAATTGAAATAACAAGCGCATCACGCACTGGGCGACACGCCCGTCGCTGATGCGCTTTCGTCAGGCGTCAAACGTCATGGCCTCGCCCCCGGTTCATCGCCCCACAATGACATTTGACGCCCCGCGAGGATCCAAACCATTCTCAATACATCAACCATCATCAAGGAGACCCACCTATGTCATCCGACATCGATGCCAAGATCCGCAAACTCATGGCCAATATGCCCGAAGCCTTCAACCCCGACAAAGCCGCGGGCGTGGACGCCACCATCGTCTACAACCTCACCGGCGAGGGCGGCAGCGTGTGGACCAGCCGCATCGCGGATGGTCAATGCACCGTCGAAGAGGGTGAAACCGTCGAGAACCCCACCCTGAAGATCACCATGGATGCGCAGGACTACGTGGACATGATGGCGGGACGCCTGGACGGCATGCAGGCCTTCATGACCGGCAAGATCAAAGTCGAGGGCGACATCATGCTCGCCAGCCGCCTGATGACCTTCTTCAGCTAGACGGGCCCGCGCCCTCCACGCGCCCCCGAACGAGCCGACGCGGTTCCTCCCGTCGGCTTGTTTCGCGTCCCTGAGCGACATCCCTTGCTGACCGCGGGCGATGACGACCAGCGCCGCGCCCGCGGCCAGCGAAGGCCAGCCGAAAGCTACGCTTTCTTCAGCCCCAGGAGGACCTGCTTGCCGTCGATCTTGTGGGGCTCCACGTGCGCTCCCGCGGGGGGATCGCCCGGGATGAGTTCATCGCTCAGGGTCTCCGCCCGGATGGTGTCGCCCCAGTCGGCCATCACCTGCGCCAATTCCTCATCCTCGGTCTGGAACCAGGTGCGGATGTGATCCGCGATCTCGAAATCCGCGCTCTTGCGCATGTTCTGGATGCGGCGCACGACCTCCCGGGCCAGGCCCTCAGCCCGCAGCTGGGGCGTGATCTTCGTATCGACGCCCACGGTGATGACCTTGTCCGCGGCCACGGCCAGCCCCTCCGCAGGCTGGGTCTGCACCAGGATCTCGTCGGGACTCAGCTCCACGGACTGGCCTTCCACCTCCAGCGTCACCGGTTCGCCCGCGTTGACCTTGGCCACCACCTCCTCAGGCGGGAGCGCGGCCAGCGCGGCCCGCACTTTGGGGAAGAGCTTGCCGAATTGGGGCCCCAGCAAGCGGTTGTTGGGCAGAATGCGGTAGGAAACCAGGGTTTCGGGGTCGTCCACAAATTCAACGGCCTTGACATTGAGCTCATCCCGTACGATGTCCACCAGATCGGGCGTGAGATCAGCTCGCCCCTCGGCCACGTGGACATAGAGTTTGCGCAGGGGCTGACGCACCCGCAGGTTGGCGCTGCTGCGCGCGGCCAGGCCCAGACTGGTCATGCGCCGGGCCAGGGCCATGCGGTCCAACAGGACCTGATCGATGACGCTCTCGTCGGTCACGGGCCAGTCGGTGTGATGCACGCTCTCCAACGCGTCGTCAAACACGCCCCGCACCAGGTTCTGATACATGACCTCGGTGACGAAGGGGGTGAAGGGCGCGAGCAGGCGGATGAATTTCACCATGAGGTGGTAGAGGGTGGCGTAGGCGTCGTTCTTGTCCGCGTCTTGCTCCCCTTTCCAGAAGCGCCGGCGGCTGCGGCGCACATACCAGTTGGTGAGGTCGTCCAGCAAAGCCTCGATGGCCAGAGTGGCGGTGTACGCGTCGGAATTCTCCAGGGCGACGGTGGTGCGCGCGGTCACGTCATTGAGCCGGGCCAGGATCCAGCGATCCAAAGGGTTGGCGACCTGAGGCGTGGGGCCTTCGGGCTGAGCGGGGTCGAAGGCGTCGGCCGCGGGCGTCCAGCCATCCAGATTGGCGTAGGTGACCAGGAAGTTATACACATTCCACAGGGGGATGAGGAGGCGGCGACGCACCTCATCGGCCCGATGGTAGCCGAAGCGCAGGTTGTTCTCGGGCTTGTGATTGCAGTAGAGCCAGCGCATCACATCCACGCCCATCTTGTCCGCGGCCTCGTTGAACTCGATGGCGTTGCCCCAGCTCTTGTGCATCTCCCGACCATCTTCCGCCAACAGCGTGGCGTAGCCGAAGACCTGTTTCGTGGGGTTGGAGCGGTCGATGACCGTGGCCATGGCGAAGAGGCTGTAGAACCAGTTGCGGAACTGGCCCGGAAAGCTCTCGCTGATCCAATCCGCGGGGTACCATTCCCGCCAATAGTCGGGGTTCGTGCGATATTGCAGGGTGCTGAAGGAGACGATGCCCGCGTCCAACCAGGGGTTGCCCACATCGGGGATGCGGTGCATCTCGCCCCCGCACTTATCGCATTTGAGGACAATGTTATCGACGTAGGGGCGATGGGGCGTGTGGCCTTCGAACGCCTCCCAACCGCGAATCGCTCGCTCCTTCAGCTCGTGTTCATCACCCACGACATGGTAATGTCCGCAATCCTCGCACACCCAGAAGGGCAGGGCCAAGCCCCAGTAGCGCTTCTTGGAGATCATCCAGTCATGCATGTTCATGAGCCAGTCGATCTCCCGCTTGTAGCCGAATTCAGGGATCCAACGGATGTTGTCCACCACGTCCATGATCTGATAGCGCAGGCTGCGCTCCTTTTCCTCGGGGGTGACTTCCTCGCGCGGTTTATCGTAGACCGGGCCCATGTCGATAAACCATTCATCCACCAAACGGAAAACGAGCTCCGTGCCGCAGCGCCAGCAGGTGGGATAGCGGTGGGTGTAGGGCTCGACCTTGTAGAGCATGCCCTTCTTCTCCAGCGCGGCAAAGATATCATCGGTCACGTCGGCCACGAATTTGCCCTCGAGCCAGCCGAAGCCGGGCACAAAGTTGCTGTCCTCATCCAGAGGCGCGACGATGGGAAGGTGATGTTCCTTGCTGAGCTGGAAGTCTTCGGCGCCACATCCGGGCGCGATGTGAACGATGCCCGTACCTTCAGCTTCGCCCACTTCTTCCCAAGGGATGACGCGATGGGCCTCCACCGCACTTTCCGATGCGCCGGTATCCACCTGGACTTGAGGATGGTAGCCGCCGGGGGATTGGGTCGCTTCCAGGTCGTCGAAGGGCCCGTCGTAGGTCCAACCCACGAGTTCCTCCCCCTTACGTTCTTCCAGAATCGCGTAGTCGCCTTTCAGCATGTGCAGCGCGCCCTTGGAGAGCCACAGTTTCTTGCCCTGGTTTTCCACCAACACATAGGTGATCTCCGGGCCCACGGCCGCGGCCACGTTGCTGGTCAAGGTCCAGGGCGTCGTGGTCCACACCAGCAGACGCTCGCCCGGGCGGTTCCGCAGGGGGAAGAGCAGGGTGACGCTGCGGTGGGTCAGCTCCTGGTAGCCGTCGGTGACGATCTCATGCTGACTGATGGCGGTGGCGCAGCGCGGGCACCAGGGCATGACATCCACGCCCCGGTAGAGCCAGCCCTTCTCCCATACCTTCTTGAGGAAGGTCCAGATCATGTAGTTGTTCTCATTGGAGAAGGTGAAGTAGCTCCCGCCCAGCTCGGGCAGGCCTAACCGCCCCACGATCTGCTCCACCGTGTCGGTGACCGGGCCTTCCGGGCCTTCGACCGTGACCACGCGCTGGGGGTCTTCCAGAATAAGTTGCGCCAGCCAGCGAAGCTGGTCTGTGTCGTTCCAGTCCATCCAATAGCCCAGGCGGATGGATTGCTCCGTTTGGATGGCGGCGTATTTGAGGACGCGGGCCTTGCAGCGCCGCACGAAGGGGTCGAGGCCATATTCCTCGATGTCCCGCTTACTCTGGAAGCCCAGCTCCTTCTCGACGTTCACCTCCACCCACAGGCCCTGACAATCGAAGCCGTTCTGGTAACGCAGCTCCCGGCCGCGCATGGTCCAATAGCGGTTATAGAGGTCCTTGTAGGTGCGGCCCCAGCCATGGTGCACGCCCATGGGGTTGTTGGCGGTGATGGGCCCGTCGATGAAGGACCAGTGGGGCTGGCCCTTATGGCGCTGGCGCATCTTCTCGAATGCGTTCGTTTCCTTCCAGAAATCCAGCACCTCGTATTCCTGTTTGACGAAGTCCAGGTTGGTGGGGACGGGTTTGAAGGTCATGGTCATGAGTTCTCCTTCTGCGATATAATGACGACAGGATGCTTATTCAGGAGTTGAGACCCCATGAATGGACAGGTTCAGTTCAAGCAGACAACATTCTCAG
>DUEQ01000007.1 GCA_011192085.1 Caldilineae bacterium | reverse complement strand
GGAGGTGGAGGGGAAGGGGCCTTGGGTTTGGGTGCGGGCAGCGGCGCATACTCCTCCACCTTGGCGGGTTTGAACAAGTCCCCCGTGCCCGGTTTCTCCCATTCGGGCAGCGCTTCCTCAGCCTTGGCCTCCTTCATGCGCTTGATGTAATTCAGCACGTCCTTTTTGCGAATGCGTCCGCGCACGCCCGTGCCTTTGACCTGAGTCAGATCGATGTTGTATTCCGCAGCCAGCTTGGCCACCACCGGGCTAATGAACCCCAGATCCTTTTTCGTCGACGCAGGCGCGGGGGCTTTGGACTGAGCCGGGGCCTCGGGCCGAGCTTCTGGCTCGGTCGCCGCCTCGGCGGGGCCTTCTCCCTCGGGGATGGCCTCTCCCGGCTCGCCGATGACCGCGATCAACGTCCCAGCCTGCACGGTGGTTCCCTCGGGCACGTAGATCTTCAGCACCACGCCCTCCACGGGCGAGGGCACCTCCGTGTCCACTTTGTCGGAGGACACCTCCAGCAAGGGATCGTACTTCTTGACTCGATCGCCTTTCTTCACCAGCCATTTGGAGATAGTGCCTTCGACGACCGATTCCCCGAGTTGGGGCATAATCACTTTGGTGGCCATAGTCGCTTCCTTCATGGGTGTGGGATGAATGTTCCGATTCGAGGCGCAAAGTTCTGGCGTGACGGTCTTCAGCACGCCTCGGGGATAGGTTCGCCTTCGTCGCCGATAAGGGCAATGGGCTTGCCGACGGCGACGTTTGCTCCTTGAGGATAGCAATGTTTCAGGAGCACGCCGGTCGCGGGAGCGACGACTTCACTATCCACTTTGGCGAAGGCGATCTCGGCGATGGGCTGATACCGCGCCACCCGCTCGCCTTCCTTCACCAACCATTTGCGAATCACGCCCTCCTCGACCGGGGTGCCGAGTTTGGGCATAAAAACGAGTGTGGCCATCGCGGCCTCCTAGGTTTCAATAGGCAGCAAGCTCGCGCATGGCCTTCGCGATCTTCTCCGGGTTCAGCATAAAGGCGTCCTGGAGAGGATGACTGAAGGGAACCGCGGGCACATCGGGCGGCGTGAGCCGGGTGATGGGACCGTCCAGATACTCGAAGGCTTCCTGGCCGATGAGGGCCGCGACTTCACTACCCACGCTCACCGTGGGATTGTCCTCATGCACAATGAGGACTTTACCCGTCTTCTTCACCGAGGCCAGGATGGTCTCTTTGTCCAGCGGACGCAGGGTGCGCAGATCGATGACCTCGACGCCGACCCCCTCCGCGGCCAGCATGTCCGCAGCCTTAACCGAGTCGTGCATGGCCAGGCCATAGCTGATCACGGTGAGATCATCGCCCTCGCGGCGAATGGCGGCCTTGCCCATGGGTACGATGTAATCCTCTTCGGGCGCCTCGCCCTTGATCAGACGGTAGGTCTTCTTGTGCTCAAAGAAAAGCACCGGGTCTTCCAGTTGCAGCGCGGCCCGCAACATGCCTTTGATGTCGTAGGGCGTGGAGGGAGCCACCACATACAGACCGGGAATGTGGGCGAAGAAGGCCTCCACCGATTGCGAATGGTAGAGCCCGCCCGAGATGCCGCCCCCGTAGGGCGCGCGGATGATGAGGGGCACGGTCCAATCGCTGCGGGTGCGATAGCGCATGCGCGCAGCTTCGCTCAGAATCTGATTGAACGCGGGGAAGATGAAATCCGCGAACTGGATCTCGACGATGGGCTTGAAGTAACCGGTCAGGGCCAGACCGATGCCTGTGGCCACAATGGAGAGCTCGGCCAGCGGGGTGTCGATGACCCGGTTCTCACCGAATTGTTGATACAGGCCCTGGGTGGCGCGGAAGACGCCCCCGCGCGGGCCCACATCCTCGCCCATGATGATAATACGGGGATCCCGTTCCATCTCCTGGCGCAGGGTCTCGCGCAGAGCTTCGATGTTGTTCATGATCGCCATGACTTATTCCTCCCAGTTGGGCGCGGGGCCGTAGAGATGCTCGTACATTTCAGATACATCGGGATAGGGCGCGTTGACCGCTTCCTCCTCGGCCTTGTCCACTTCGGCGATGGCCCAATCCTCGATCTCCCGCTTCAGATCCTCCGTAAGGATGCCGCGCTCGAATAGGACGTTCTCGAACAGGAGGATAGGATCGCGCTGCTTCCAGTATTCCACCTCTTCACGGCTGCGATAGGTGCGATCGTCGTCGTCGGAGGAATGAGGCGTCACCCGGTAGGTTTTAGCCTCCACCAGGGTGGCTCCCTCCCCGCGTCGGGCTCGTTCCACCGCCTCCACCATGACATCATAGCAGACCAACACATCGTTGCCGTCCACCACGACCCCCTTGATGCCATAGGCCGCGGCCCGATCCGCCACATTTTTCACGGCCATCTCCTTCTCCACGGGCACGGAAATGGCGTACTGGTTGTTCTGCACAATGCAGATGAAGGGAAGCTTATGCACGCCCGCCCAATTCAACCCCTCGTGGAAATCGCCCTGGCTGGTGGAGCCTTCCCCCAGACAGACAACGGTAACCTCATCCACGCCTTTCAGCTTGCTGGCCAGGGCGGTCCCCGCGGCGATGGGCACCTGGGTGGCCACGGGGCTGGAGATGCTGCCGATGCGCAGCTTGGCGTTGGAAAAATGGGAGGGCATTTGAATGCCGCCGCTACTGGGATCGCCCGCCTTGCCCAACAGGCCCAACATGTGATCCACGGGCTTCATGCCCATGGCCAGGACGAACGCCAGGTCGCGATAGTAGGGGTAAAACCAATCGTAACCGGGCCGCAACGTCTCCGCGGCCGCCACCTGAATCGCCTCATGTCCAATGCCCGAGATATGGAAGGGGGCGCGCCCCTGCCGGTTCATCACCCAACTGCGCTCATCCAGCTTGCGGCTGAGCACCATAGTTTTGTACATCTTCAGTAACTGCGCATCGGTCAGTTGATCCGACGGCCGCCCCGAAGGCTTCGTCTTTGTGGAGTTTCTGGCTGCGGACGCCATAACACCTCCTTGTAGCGAGATTATTGAGTTGGCATGCCGCCAGGCCACGTCGCCTGGTCGGGCTGATAACAAACACACTGCAGAAATCAATTATAACACCAGATACGGGATGGAGGGAAAGGCCATCCCGATTCATTTTGTAACCGGCCTCTCAAATGAGGGGACAATGGACGATAGCGGATGGAAAAGCGCGAATGCTATCCTCTATTGTCCAGCGTCCCCCTCTATTTCCCCGCCAGTTTCGCCTCCAACAGCTTCTTGACCACGCCCGGATTGGCCTTGCCTCGAGTCTCGCGCATGACCTGGCCCACGAACCAGCCGAAGAGCTGCGTCTTGCCCTCGCGATAGCGGGCCACCTCGTCCGGATGCTCGGCTAGGATGCGCCCCACCAGACTCTCCAGCGCGGCCGCGTCGCTGACCTGCGCCAATCCCTCCCGCTCCACGATGGCCCGCGCGTCCTCGCCCGTCCTGAACATGGTCTTGAGCACCTGGCTGGCTGTGTTCGCGTTGATGGTCTTCGCAGCCAGCAGCTTCAGCAGCCCCGCGAATTTGGCCGGGGTGACGGGGATAGCATCGATGGGCAGGCCGCTTTCGTTCATCAGACGGAAGAGATCGCCCATGACCCAGTTCGCCACCTTCTTGGGGGGCAGCGCGTCTCCTACCTCGGCCGCCAGCGCGTCGAAATAGTCGGCCACAGACCGCTCCGCAGTGAGGATGTCCGCATCCTTGGGACTAAGCCCGTACTGCGCCACAAAACGCTGCCATCGGGCCCGGGGCAGCTCGGGCAGAGCCGCGGCCAGCTCCTCCACCCAGGCCCGGTTGATGTGCAAGGGCGGCAGATCGGGCTCGGGGAAGTAGCGATAATCGTGCGCATCCTCCTTGGTGCGCTGCACGTAAGTCCGGCCTTCGTGCTCCAACCACCCCAGGGTGACCTGCTCCACCTGCCCGCCCGCGCGCAGGATCTTCTCTTGTCGGGCGATCTCATAGGCCAGGGCGTTGCGCACCGCGCGGAAGCTGTTCAGATTCTTGATCTCCACCTTGGTCCCCAGCTCCTGACTGTCCGCGGGTCGCAGGGAGACGTTGGCCTCCATGCGCATGGCCCCCTTCTCCAGGTCGCCTGTGCTGGCCCCAATGTAGATGAGAAGCTGCCGCAGGCGGATGAGGTACTCGTTCACCTCGTCAATGGAGCGCATGTCGGGCTCGGACACGATCTCCAGCAAGGGCACGCCCGCCCGGTTGTAATCCACCAGGCTGACGCCGTTCTCATGCACCAGCTTACCCGTATCCTCTTCCAAGTGCGCGCGGGTGATGCCGATGCGCTTGGGGCCGTTGGGCGTGTCGATCTCTAGCCAGCCGTTCACGGCCTGCGGCAGTTCGTATTGGGTGATCTGGTAGCCTTTGGGCAGGTCGGGATAGGTGTAGTTCTTGCGCTCAAAGCGCACATTCTCGGCGATGTCGCAGTTCAGCGCCAGCCCCGCGCGGATGGCCTGCGCCACAGCCTCCCGGTTAATGACGGGCAGCGCGCCGGGCATGGCTATGCACACGGGACAGACGTGGGTGTTGGGCGCCGCGCCGAAGAAATCTGCGCGGCACGAGCAGAACATCTTCGATTCCGTAATCAGCTCGGCATGGACTTCCAGGCCGATGACGACTTCGTAAGCAATGGGTTCGGACATGGGCGTATAGCAAGAAAAAGCAGTGCGTTATGAGATCGCAGGCTCCGATTTCCCCTACTCTGCGGCCTCCTGTGCAGCCATGGCATGGGTGATCTTATACACAGCCCACATGCGTTGCAACACGGTGACGCCAGCCAGCGCGATGATGACGACAAGACCGATGAGAATCTGGTTGAAGAGCAGCGCAATGGCCGTGACGATGAAGCGCTCGACGCGGGTGCCGACGCCCACCTTCACATTGACGCCCAGGCCCTCGCCTCGGGCGCGCGTGTAGCTGACAAGAAAGCTGGCGATCAGCGCCAGGAAGGCAGCCATCACGTACAACGGCTCGCCCTGCATGGCGAACACATACCCCATGGCCATGATCACGAAAGCCTCACTCAGCCGATCGAGGGTGCTATCCCAAAACGCGCCGAACTTGTTGCGCACGCCCAACTGCCGGGCCAGGGTCCCGTCGATGGCGTCTGCACCCGCGGCGATGAGAAACACCACGCCCGCCCATGGGATCTTATCGATGATGATGAGATACGCCACCACGAGATTGAGCAGAAAGCCCAGGAGGGTGATGACGTTGGGGGTGATGTGCAGCGCTCGGAACATCCCGGCGATGGGTTCGAGGATGACTTTGAGATTGCGGCGACCCCATTCGGTGATCATGGTCGATGTCCTTGAGAAAAGGATGCAAACGTCAGGAGGAAAAGTATTGTATAATAAACAAGCGCCCCAAAGTTTACATCACGCTGGCATGATTTTCAAATCTCATTGACATTCACGATCCCATGCCTGTATTCCGCCGCCGCGCGTCTTCCCCCTCCCCTGCTTCCATCCAGGAAGAGCTCCAGCGGGCCCTCGCGCTTCTTTCAGAAGCGCAGCGGGTCGTTGTGCTGACAGGCGCGGGCGTCTCCACGCCCTCCGGCATCCCCGACTTCCGCTCCGACTCGACGGGCCTGTGGAGCTTCGCCAACCCCTTCGAGGTGGCCAGCCTGTGGGCGTTTCAAGAGCGGCCCCAACGGTTCTACCAATGGCTGCAACCCCTAGCCGCCGACATCCTCCAGGCCCGCCCCAATCCCGCCCATGTCACCCTGGCCGAAATGGAGCGCAAGGGCGTTCTCTCCACGGTGATCACCCAGAACATCGACGGGCTCCACCAGGTCGCGGGCTCGCAACGCGTGCTCGAAATCCATGGTCACCTGCGGCAGGTGCACTGCCTGGATTGCGGATGGGAGGCGGATTCACAGCCTTATCTGGAAGCCTTCCTCCATGCGGGCGAGCTGCCCATCTGCCCCCAATGCGGCCATGTGCTGAAGCCCAAGGTGGTGCTTTTCGGCGAGGCTCTGCCCCACGATGTGGTCGTGGCCGCCCAGGAGGCCGCCTTGCACAGCGACCTGATGCTGGTCGCGGGCTCCTCGCTGGAGGTGATGCCTGCGGCCGACCTGCCCGCGTTGGCCGTGCGCAGCGGCTCCAGGTTGATCATCGCCACCCTGGGCATGACGCCTTACGACCATCTGGCCGATGTGCTGCTGAGGGGCGATGTGGCGCAGACCCTCCCCTGGCTGGCGGCGAGACTGTAAGGAATAAGCAAAAACAAAACTTCCCTTACCCTTTACGCCTTAGCGGCTTTTACGAGCACAGTCGAACAGTCAATCCACTTTTCACTTTTCCCTAAAACAAACAGCCCCCGAAAGCATGGGCTCCCGAGGGCTGTTGCATTAGAGAGGGTGAAGAGGCAGGGTTACTGATTGAGCACCACGGGCAGCCACAATGCGCCATGCTCGGCCGCGACCACGATGCGGGTGTCCACGCCCTGGAAGCGGTTGGGCGTGCCCGGACCGCCATCCACGATGATGGTGACGCGGGTCTCACCTACGGGCGCGTTGGGCACATCAAGCGTGACCTGCATGATGCGAGGGGTAACGCCGTGATCTGGCGTCAGGCGCACCCAGGGCACGTATTGCAACACGCGTTCCGCCCCTGCGCCATCGCGGAAGACCAGCCCCTGCGCCGTGCGCTTGACGAAATCGAGATCGCCCGCCGCGAAGGCCGGCGCAAAATCATCCCACCAATCGCCCGCGGGGACCACATAGGCATACCAGGTGATGGCGCCACTGCCCTCCACGGCCTGATCGATGTGCACCTCGGCCATGGGGGAGGGCTGGCCTTTGTAGGCATTGATGAAGAGCTCAGCCGGAGTCACCACCATGCCCGTGGCGTCGATGTGCAGGGTGACCGGGATGGTGGCGGGGCTGCCGCTAACCGCGTCATCAGCCGTGACGGTGATCAGCGCTGTGTAGTCGCCCGGAGTGAGATTGCGCGGCTCCAGAGTGACGTCTACCGTGTCGTCGGTGAAGCCGGAGGACTTGCTCAGCTTGAGCCAGTTGCCGCCATCACTGGTGGTCACGGTGATGCGATAGAAAAGACGCCCGCCATCGCCTACATTGCGGATGGTGATGGGGTCTGCGGAGGGGATCACGCCCCCGAAGTTCATGGAGAAATCATAACGTTCGGGCGCAACTTCGAGCATGGGGCCGGTGGGGCGAATGGTCAGTCGCACGGTCACCACCTGTTCGCCATCCTGCACCTCGCCCGATGAGGAGGTTCCGGTCACCGTGATATTCGCATCGTAGGCGCCAGGCTCCATGCTGGTCACCACATCCTTCAGTCGGACGGTGAAGGTCTCAGGCGCGGTGGCGTCGAAGGGAGTCACCTCTAGCCAGTCGCCGCCATTGACGGTGCGGGCGTCCACATGGACATTGAGGATGCCTCCGCCCGCGTTGGTCACCTGGAAGGTCTGGGCAGGGGGCGCGCTCTCACCCCGAGTCATCTCAAACCCCAGCGATTTGGGCGAAACCACCATACTCGGCGGCTCCGTGGAAATGCCCGCGCCGTCGAAATTCCCCAGTTGAATAACCACAGGTTGGCGCAGACTCACCGCCTGGTCGCCGCTATGGTTGAAATTCACGTCGGGCGACCAGTAAATGCGGTAAGCGCTCGACTGGACCAGCACGATCTCCGCTTTGCCATCGCCATCCACATCGCCCAGCTCGATGCGCTGAAGGTCGCGGCCCAGGGAGAGCTTCCACTCGGGCATGACGTCGGGGCCCCAGTTGCGCCCCAGCAGCGAGACGCCGCCATTCACCTCGGGATCGCGGATCAAGAAGACCTCATCGTCGCCGCTGGCGTTGATGTCGCCCACGCCGATATCGAACCAATACGGATAGTATTTGCCTCCGCCATCGGGCGCGTCGGACAGATTGTAATTGTAGTACTGCATGACCAGAAACGAGTTGAGCTCGCCAAGCACGCCGCTGCGGGTGAGGATGATCTCATCGATATCCCCGTTATTCAGATGGGTGTTGCCCGTGGCCAGGTCGATCCAGGCGAAATTATACACCTGATTGAAGAGCGTGATCCAGGGGCCATTGGGATCGTTGG
>DUEQ01000069.1 GCA_011192085.1 Caldilineae bacterium | reverse complement strand
GCCGCGCTCGACGCGGGCGACACCCATTACCCTCCCTCTCGCGGCGCCATGCCCATCCGTCAGGCCATCGCCGACAAAATGCGTCGGGAGTACGGGCTTGAGATGGACCCCGCCACCCAGGTGTTGGTGAGTCCGGGCGCGAAGTTCCTCCTGTATGCGGCCTTGTCTGCCCTGCTCAATCGGGGCGATGAGGTCATCATTTTCGAGCCCTACTGGGTCTCCTATGTGCCCATGGTCATCATGGCGGGAGGCAAGCCCGTAACAGTGGGGCTGAACCCCGACGACGGCTTTCGTATCACCGAGGCGGTGGCGGAGGCCATCACGCCCCGCACCAAGGCCATCATGGTGAACTCGCCCAACAATCCCACGGGGCATGTTATCTCGCCTGACGAGGCGGCCATCATTCGCGATCTGGCCCTGAAGCACGATCTCTATGTCATCTCCGATGAGATCTATGAGAAGTTGATCTACGAGGGCGAACACATCAATCTGGCCTCCCTGCCCGATATGGTCGACCGCACCATCACCATCAATGGGCATTCCAAGGCCTACGCCATGACGGGTTGGCGTCTGGGCTGGGCAGCGGGCCCGGCCGACATCATCAGTCTCATGGCGAAATTGCAGAGCCAGACGGTGACCTCGGCCGCGTCCTTCACCATGGCCGCGGGGGCTGAGGCGCTGAACGGGCCTCAGGATGCGGTGGATGCGATGCGTCTGGCGTACAAGGCCCGCCGCGATTTTATGGTTCCCGCGCTCAATGCCATCCCCGGCGTCGAATGTCATCGCCCCGCGGGCGCGTTCTACCTCATGGTGCGCTTTCCGGGCCTCAGCGAGGATTCCATGGAGATCGCCGATATCCTGCTGGAGAAAGCGGAGATCGCGGCCACGCCCGGCATCGCGTTCGGGCGGGCGGGCGAAGGTCATGTGCGGTTCTCCATCGCCACAGCCATGAACGAGCTGGAACGGGCCGTCGCCCGCATTGAAAAGCTGCTTCGAAAATAGCTTTGGCCGCCCGCGTTGGATTGGCTGGATACATGGTTTGCAGGTGGCAGGTCGCAAGTGGCAAGTGGACTTGCGCAGTCCCACCTGTCACCTGCTGCCTGCCACTTGCCACCATCAGCCGGCCAGACGCCCAGGATCGCGCCCAGCGGGATGCTCATCTGGCGGAATGCGGCCACATAGCTGACATTGGGCACGTAGGCCATGGCGGCCAACACCAGGCCATACGCGCCGGTGATGATCATGCCGGTGAGCGCGGTCTGACCTCGCTCCCGTCGCCAGATGGCCCGCAGCCGCGCCTTTTCCGAGGGAAGCGCTTGGGTGAATGCTCCCAGCCATGGGGCCGTGCTTGTGGCTTGCAGGGCGATGTAGTAGAGGGTGATAGTTGGGGCGGGCAGCCAGGTCAGGCTATTTCGCAACCGACGCAGCGCTTCGTCATCGATCAGGGTGTAGCCCGTGGCGCCCAGAGCTGCGACCAGCGCCAGCAGGCAGCACAGGGCCAGGTAATCGCGCGGGCGGTTTTTAGACGGTTACTTAGCCGTTTTTTGCCAGCAGTTTCCAGCTCAACGGCAAGGAGAGCGCGGCCAGGGCCAGCTTGAATAGATCGCCGGGGATGAAAGGTAGGAGCCCCAGAGTCAAGACGTTTTCCACGCCTACGAACGTGGCCAGCCAGGGCAAGCCAAAGCCATAGATGATCGCATTGCCCAGGAGCATGGCCGCGGCTGCGCTTCGAGGCCGTCGGTCCCAACCGCGTTCGCACAATCGGCCCACGACAAACGCCGCGACCACAAAACCGTAGAGATACCCCGCGGTCGGACCGAGTAACACAGCCGGGCCACCCAAACCCCCGGCAAAGACGGGCAAACCCACCGCGCCCTCGGCAAGGTAGAGCAGCAGCGCGGCCGCACCTCCGCGACCGCCCAACAATGCGGCCGCCAAAAGCACCGCAAAGGTCTGGCCAGTGATGGGAACCGGACTAAAGGGAAGGGGGATGGTCACCTGAGCAGCTAAAGCCACCAACAAGCTGCCCATCACAACCTGGGCAATTTGCACGTGACGGCTTTTCTGCGGCCAGAGGTTTTGGATCAGGGTTGGCTGAAGTGAGGATTGCATGGGGAAGACTCCTGCATCGAAGATAGGACACGGATTGGTTTGTTTCGAAAATAGAGGGGAGACAGGGGGACGGAAGAATGGGATTGACCCGGTCGCTCCCGTCTCCGGCCTCTTGCATCGGTATCGGCAAAGCGCCTATTCTCTTATTCTCTCTCAGACACGCCCGTTTCGGCAAAGGTGGCCATCTCGTCGAGCACCGCGCACGCGGATACGATGAGGTGAGGTGAAGAAAGGCCAGAGCCGAGCCCGTGCCCTCGCCTAGCCGCAGGTCCAGGTCGAGCACCGGTTCCAGACCCAGCCAACGCAGCATGAGATGATGGCCTTGCTCTTGCGAACGATGCGCGGCGATGAGGTAAGGCCGCAAGCCGGGCGCGAGCATCGCGGCGATGAGTGCGGCCGCGGTGGAAATGAAGCCGTCAATAACCACGAGCTTACGATGGGCCGCGGCCGCGGGCATGGCCCCGGTCAGTCCGCACCGTCATGGGGATCAGGGCGATTGACGGCCAGCGCGCTTTGCACCGCGGCGATCTTGCGCGCGAGTCCGGCGTCGTCCACACCTGTGTTGCGACCCACAATCTCCGCGGGCATGCGGCCGGTGATGGTCGCGGCGATCGCGGCCGAAGGAGTCGTGCTGCCGATGCCCATATCGCCCGTTTCCAGGATATCCAGTCCTTTTTCCAACTCGGCCTCCACCACGGCCGCGCCGTTCAACAGCGTCTGGACGGCCTGTTTGTGCGTTATGGCCGGTCCACGAGCGATGTTGCCTGTCCCATGCGCGATTTTTTTGTCTACCAAGTCATGATGCGGCTCCAGTCGGGCCGCGACGCCATGTCTACCACGACAACACGCGCGTTCACCTGTCGCGCCAACACATTAATAGCCGCGCCTCCGCGTAAGAAGTTGTACACCATCTGCGGCGTCACTTCTTGCGGAAATGCACTCACGCCTTCGGCCGCCACATCGTGATCGCCGGCCATGACCGTGATGACTTTGTGCTCGATTCGGGGGCGCAGCTGGCCCGTGATTCCAGCCACCTGAATGGAAAGCCGTTCCAACCGCCCCAGGCTTCCCTGGGGCTTGGTGAGCATGTCTTGCCGTTCCTGTGCACCACGCACGCCCGTGGTCAGGGCGCAGGATCGGCATTCAACCGTGACGGCTATCTTTTTACATAGAGGGACAGTCGTCCTGATAACACTGATTTCGCGTTGTTAGGCAGTCTTGTTTCCAGCTACATCCTCGCTT
>DUEQ01000068.1 GCA_011192085.1 Caldilineae bacterium | reverse complement strand
TTCATGTCTTCGCGGTTCTGCCTTGAATTGACCGAGCCACCTTAGTAGTAACCATGATTGTGACATCTTGCGACCAGCCGGATCGCGAATCCGCCGGCCTTTGCCCCGATTTTTCAACGCTCCCTTTGTAACCCGCGCCTTTGACGTCGCTCCTCAGACCTGCTATCCTTGACGCTATGAGCTTTCAATATCCTCCCAAAGGCCCGGGCGTCGGGCCTGACTCGTCACCCCCAACCGGATCCCCTCCCCCGACGCGATCTTTGCGCCCGGTGCAATTGCCCGCGCACCCGCCTCGAGTTACGTACGCGCTCATGGCCGTCACGGCGAGCGTGTATCTGCTACAAACCTTTGGTCCCCAAGTGATGGGCGTCAGCCTGGTGACGGCCTGGGGTTTGAAAAGCAACGCGGCCATCATGGCGGGAGAGTGGTGGCGTTTGTTCACTCCCATGCTCCTGCATGGCTCCATTTTCCACATCGGGTTCAATATGTACGCTCTCTATGTGCTGGGGCCCAGTTTGGAGCGGTTCTATGGCGGCTGGCGTTTTCTGTTGCTCTATGTGGTGGCGGGATTCGCGGGAAATACGCTTTCCTTCATCCTCTCGCCCTACAATTCCCTGGGCGCTTCCACGGCCATTTTCGGCCTGCTGGGAGCGCAGGGGGTCTTTCTCTATCTGCATCGCGACCTCTTCGGCGATGCGGCCCGGCGTTCGCTGGCCAACATCGTGTTCATCGCCGCAGTCAACCTCGTTATCGGTCTCTCGCCGGGCATCGATAACTGGGGGCACATGGGCGGGCTGATCGGAGGGACGTTATTCGCCTGGTTCGGCGGTCCTAGGTTGGGCGTGCGGGATCTCGGGCTCATGTTGGAGCTGAAAAATGAACGCCCCGCGCTGATCTCGCTCCTCACCGCGGTGACGATCATGCTCTTGTTCCTGGGGGCCGCCATGGCGCTGGGGGGAGCAGGATAGCCCTAGGCGAGGAGGGCGTGTTCATGCGTTGGCGTCTTGTGGTTTGGAAGGCGGCGGTTTTGGCGCTGCTGGTCGCGGGACTGTGGACGACGGTCGCGTCGGCTCAGGGCCCGGGCGGGCGAGAAGCCCAGATCGCGCGGGTGTATTTCGAAGACCGGGCGCAGTTGAACGCGCTCGCTGCTCAACTGGATGTCTGGAAGGTGAATCACGATGAAGGTTTCTTCGTCGCCCGACTCGCTCCTCGGGATATGCGACGGCTGCAAGCGCAGGGGGTGCGCATCGAGACCGAACCGCCGCTCACCCAGCGGGTTTATCTCAGCCTGCTGCTTTCCCCCGAACAGCGGTCGGGCATTCCGGGCTATCCTTGTTATCGCACCGTGGAGGAGACCTATCGCGATCTCGCCGCGATGGCGACCACCCATCCCCAACTGGCCCTCTGGCGGGATGTGGGGGATAGTTGGGAAAAGGCGACGCCGGGTGGGGGAGAGGGGTATGACATCCACGCGCTTATCCTCACCAACCGGAACGTTTCCGGCCCCAAGCCCAAGTTCTTCATGATCGCGGCCATTCACGCTCGCGAGTACGCGACCGCGGAGCTGGCGACCCGTTTCGCGGAGTGGCTGGTCGATGGCTACGGTGCGAATCCCGACATCACCTGGCTGCTGGACCATTATGAATTTCATCTCATTCCCCACGCCAACCCCGATGGCCGTAAACGCGCGGAAGCGGGCGAGTTGTGGCGCAAGAACACGGATAACGATGACGGCTGCGCTTATGATGAGGTGGGATGGGGCTACTACTATGGCGTGGATCTGAACCGCAATAGCAGTTTCAAATGGAATCGGGGTGGATCCAGCAGCGATTCCTGCATCGAGACCTATCATGGCCCCGGCCCTGCGTCCGAGCCCGAGGTGCAGGCCATCGAAAACTACGCGCGCAGCCTTTTCTCCGACCAGCGCGGGCCCAACGACGATGATCCCGCGCCCCTGGACGCCGAGGGGGTGTTCATTACTCTGCACAGTTACAGCGAGTTGGTGCTCTTTCCCTGGGCCTGGACTGACGCGCAGGACGCGCCCAACAAGGCGGATCTGGCCACTCTGGGCCGCAAGTTCGGTTTTTTCAATGGCTATGAGGTGTGCAGCGACTGCCTTTATAGCGCCTCGGGCACGACCGATGATTTCATGTACGGCGAGTTGGGCGTGGCGAGCTACACTTTCGAGCTGGGGGATGCGTTTTTCCAGGATTGTCGCACTTTCGAAACGGATATTCTTCCAAAAAACATGCCCGCGCTGCGCTACGCGTTCAAAGCCGCGCGACGTCCCTATCAAATCTCCAAAGGCCCCGACGTCCTGAATGTGGCTGTGAGCGCGACTTCTGTCGATGGGGGCGAGGTCATCACCCTGACCGCAACCCTGGATGACGGTCGCTATTTCAGCGGTGGGCATGGCGAGGAGCCTGTGCAGATCATTCGGGCCGCACGCTACGCCATCGACGCACCTTCATGGGCGGGGGGCGTCGTCTATCCCATGCGCGCAGCTGACGGCGCATTCGACGCCCAGGTCGAGGATGTGATCGCGACCATCGACACATCGGGCCTGAGCGAGGGACGGCACATCCTCTTGGTGGAGGGACAGGGTGCCGAGGGGCATTGGGGCGCGCCCACGGCGGTTTTTCTGGAGGTGAACCGGCCTTCCGCCATCCAGGGAGCCATGCGCGCGTTCGCCGCGGCGGGTCAAACCCTGGCCTGGTAATGGGGTTCCCTCACCAACCCATCCACGGGTAGCTTCGAATCAGCACGGTATCGACGACCATGCCCCCGAAAAGCAGGGCCAGATGGAGCAATGAGTATTTGTAGAGGCTGAACGCTTCCTTCTTTTGCCCTTCGCGATAGACCCGATACGCGCCCCGCATGAAAAGCCCCCCGGTGATCAGCGCCACAATCAGATAAAACCAGCCCATGCTGCGCAAGAGAGTGGGCAGCAGTGTGCTGGCGTAGAAGGTCCAGGAATAGAACCATATCTGGCGGCGGGCTTTGGATTCGCCCACCGAGACGGGCAACATGGGCACGTCCACCCGCGCGTAATCCCGCTTCACCACCAGGGTCAGGGCCCAGATGTGCGGCGGAGTCCATAGGAAAACGATGAGGAAGAGCAGCCAAGCGGTCAGATCGAGTCCGCCCACGACCGCGGCCCAACCTACCAGCACAGGGATGGCCCCGGCAACGCCGCCGATGGTCACATTGTGGTGGGTGCGCCGCTTGAGCCAGATGGTGTAGATGAAGATGTAGTAGAGCGCCCCCATCAGAGCCAGGATCGCGGCCAGGAGGTTGATCTGGATGGAGAGCAATGCGAAGGCCAGGATGTTAAGGACGATGCCGAAGGCGATGGCGTGGGAGGATTTCACCCAGCCCGCGGGGATGGGACGCCGCTTGGTGCGGTACATGAGTTCATCGATATCCCTGTCCAGATAATGATTGATGGCGTTGGATCCGCCCGCGGACAGAATCCCCCCCAGAGTCGTCCACACAAAGGTCCAGAATCCCACGCGTCCTCCTCCGGCCACCAGCATCGCGCCCCAGGTGGTAATCAACAACAGCAGGATGATTTTGGGCTTCATCAGCGCGATGTAGGTGCGCAACACACCCGGTTTCACCGCAGCTTTGGCAGGGATCTGAACGCTCTCGTTGGAAGAGGTGGCCGTCTGGGGCATGGCATTGCTCCAAAGTCAGAAGGTGGCTGGCGAGATGGGGGCATTGTAGCCAACGCGCGGGCGCTTGTCAATTTTTGCTTTTGAAAAATGACGATACAGGTCGGCTCGTTGACGCCAGTCTCGTTGACAGGTTGCGCTGAACATGGTTGTGGCACGCGAAAGGGTTTTTCGACGTCAACCTCGAGCCTGTTATGAACTTTCTCTCCGCGGATGACGCAGATGGCATGAGATGACGTCAAAATGCATCACGGCCCTAGGCGGATTCGCCTTTCTCCTTGTCGGCGGCTTTGCGCCCGCCCCAAATGCGGATGATGACGTAGGCGATCATGGCGAAGAGGAAGAAGAGCAGCAGTATCCAGGCCAGAGCCTGCAAGGTGGAGATGATGGTGCTGTAGATCTCCAGCACCCAGCGTTCGGGGGTAAGGGTGAGCTGATAGGGGGGGATGGGTTGGCCTTCGGGCGTGAAGCTTTCCGGTTGGGGGAGGTAGAGCTCCAATTCATAGATGCGCACGCCGCCCGAGATGCCCACGACATAAATGGCGAATGTCATGTATTTCGCCCAGGCGCTCGCGATCTCCGGCCCGACGATCCGCTCCAGGATGGTGGTGATGGGGCGATGGAAGGCGCGGACGACGAGATAGGAGACCAGCAAGGAAACGAGCAGGGTGACGATAAGCAAGGCGAAGAACATGGGTTGGAACCTCCTGTTTCGAAAGTAACATTGGCTTGGTTTGTCAAGATGAAGTGAAAAGTGAAAAAGGAAGTCTGATATAATGTCTATTTTACGGGTTTAGGCCGCCAGCGCTCCAGTCGAAGCCCGCCTGCTGCCAGTTGGGCAGGGTCGCGGCCACGGGAATGAGTCGTTCGGCGGTGAGATCATCGAGACTCCAGGCATAGATGGCCCAATCTCCCGCCCGATTTGAAAGCAGCGCCACGGCGCGCCCATCGGGCGACCACGCGGGCAGGCCGTCTTCCGCCGGATGGAGGGAGGTGGGGATGATGTCGCCCGTCTCCATGTCTAAGAGGAAGACATCCCAGCTTTCACTGCGTCCACTCGACATAAAGGCTATAAATCGCCCGTCAGGCGACCATGCGGGAGAGTTATCCGCAGGATTGTCGGTGAGCTGGGTCCGTTGCAGGGTGACAGGGTCCAGCAGCCATAGACCGCAGCGCTCGCCCCCGGCATCGCAGCCATGAAAGACGATGCGCCCATCGCGCGACCAGTCGGCGTTTTGCCCCGGAGTCAGCGCTTCCACCGAGCGGGTGGCGATATCCACCAGATAGAGCCAGGGCGTCTGGTCGGCGTTGCGTCGGACGGAGGTGAAAATGGCCTGACGGCCATCGGGACCCCAGCGGGGATGACTGTCCTCCCCGCCTTTGGTGATGCGCTGGATGACGCCGTCGGTCTGCCGGAGGTGCAGGCCCGGCGTTATGGCGTCATCATAGCGGTAGATGACCTCGCCATGCAGGCCCCAGGCGGGTTGCATGGCCCCCTCGATGAAGGGCGGCCCCGGCAGCCGGGAGCCCAGGCTCCAGGCTCGGATGGCGTAGCGGCCCGCGCGGGTGTCGTAGGTGGTGAAGAGGATGGTTTGGAGGGGCGAGGGTGCGGGTAGGGGAGAGCTGAACACGCCCCGGCAACGCGCGTCCAGCTCCTGGCGACGGGCCTCGATGTCGGGCGTGTCGGACAGGCTCAGGGCCTGGGACATCAGCTCCTCCGCGGCGCAAGGAGCTTTATCGGCCAGCGCTTCCGCCTGCTGGATGAGTGCTGTCACGGTGGGGTGGATGGCGGGCGCAGGAGATGGCGACGCGCGATGGGTGGGCTCGGGCGTGGGCGCGAGGGGAGACGCTGAGGGCGAGGGCGCGGGCGGCGGAGTGAATGTCGGCGTGGCAATGGGAGGCGGGGGCAGGGTATAGGGGGTCGGAGGGGGCGTGGGATCAGGCCGCCGATTTCCCAACGCATTCAGAACGCGTCCAAGGTGGAATCGGGCCTGATCCAGATTCCCTGCTTTCAATTCCGCCACGCCCAGTTCATAATCCTGGTAAGCGGCCGGGCCCAGGTGGGCCGCCCATCGCGCCTGGACAGCTTCGCGATTCCATCCCCAGACCAGCAGCCACCCCATCCCCAACAGGAGGGCCAGGCCCAACAGGCGTTTGCGTCGTCGAGCCCGCCGCCGTTGGGCAGCGGGCCGATAATCGAGATGGACGACGCGCCCCACCGCCTTCTGCCAGTCGATGTCCGCGCCGCAGTGGGGACAGTGGTTCTGTACGGGCGAGATGGGCTTGCCGCAGTGACTGCAAACGTATCGATGGGACACAGGGGCGATTGGGCGGGCTTTACCAGTTGTCGAGGATCATGCGCACGACGTTGGCGCTGCGGTTGCTAACATACACCCGGTTCGTATTCGGATTAACGGCGACATCGCCGGGATCGCCATCCATGGGCAGGGTGGCCAGTTCGGTCATTCCAGCGCCATCGAAGATGGTGAGGGTATCGGCTGCGCTGTTGCTGATGAAGAGGTGGCCCGTCGCGGCGTTGGCCGCGATGCCCAGGCCGCCCTGAGGACCCGCTTCATCAGCCACAAGATGCCCCCGTCGTCCGAAATCGTAGTTGGGCTTCACCTCGAAGATGACGACGACGTTGGGGTTGGTCTCCTCCTGACGGAAGAGGTGGGGTAGGGGGAGGTAGATGGGCAACTCGTCCAGTTGAGCCAGAAGGACGTTCGGGTCGATGATCACATAGAGCTGTTTGAGGCCAGGGTCGAAGGCCAGGGAGAAGGTCTCGCCGCCGGGATAGAGGCGGGTCTTTTCGGTGTCGGTAGCGCCATCGATGATGCTGACAAAGCGGCCATCCCGGGTGCTGACATACACCTGGTTGTCAGGGCGGTTGACGATCACATCGAACGCGCCCGGGAGATCGGGTAGGGTTTTCATCAGGGCGTTGGTCCCGCCGTCGATGACGGCCAGGGCGTTGTGATCATGCAGGGTGACGTAGATCTTGTTCGTATCGGGATTGACCGCGACCTGGATGGGCATGGCGCCCGGATCGAAGTCGATGATGGCGATGACCGCGTGGCTCGTCAGATCGATAACCGAGAGGGAGTCGCTCTGGGTGTTGGCGACATAGGCCCGTTTCGTTACTGGATTGACGGCCACGCCAAAGGGGGCCTGACCCACCGGAACCGAGGTGATGCTTGCGTTGGTCCATCCATCCACCACGTGGAGTCGGTTCGTGGAGCGGCTGGCGATGTAGAGCCGGTTGGTTTCATCGTCGATGGCGGTGGTCTCGGGATGGGGGATCGGGATGATGGGCGAAGGTGGCGTGGGGGTGGCGGTGGGGGTGTGCGTGGGCGTCGGGGTGATGGTAGGGGTGGGCGTGACCGTGGGCGTCGGGGTGGCGGTGGGCGTGGGGGTCGATGTGGGCGTGGGCGTGGGCGGCGGCCAATCTTGCAGCACGAGGGGCAGGTAGAGGATGCAGCGATACCCGAATTGGAGCGAAGCGGTCTGGCCGTAGAGCACGTCGCTGACGAGGGGATCCGCGGTGGTGGCCTGGCAGCCGTTGGCCAGGTTCAGCGTCGTGGTGTAAACGCCGACGCCCAGGTTTTGCCACAAGACCTCGCCGTTGGCGTCGGTGACGCCCGTTCCCCTTTCGCCATACTCATTGAGATAGCTCAGGCTGAAGCCCGGCTGGTCCGGATCGTCCGCGTCCTGCGTCCCATTGCCGTTGATATCCCAGAATACGTGGGCGGCGAGGGCGCCCAGGCGGCGGTTGGCGAAGGCGACGGTGCGGGTGATGGCGTAGTCGAGGGTGGTGGTGATCACCGGGCCGATGACCGCGGCCGTGTCGGGGGGCGGCTCCTCGGTGATGGTGTAGATCCCGATGGGACGGCGGAGGAAGGTGCATTCGCCGTTGGCGTCGGTGGTGCATGCGTCCACATCGCCGAATTCGTTGGTGATGGTGACGGCCACGCCCGACCAGGCGGGCTCGTTCGGGTCTCGCACGCCGTCGCCGTTGACGTCTTCGAATTTGATGATCTGAAGATCGCCCAGGCGGCGGTTGGCAAAGATCACCTGGCTGATGCCGCTGTGCACGACGGTGGCGGTCAGGACGTCGCCGGAGATGGCTTCGGCGTAGGGGGACAGGGTTTCGGTCACGGTGTAGACGCCGCGCGGCAGGTCGAGGAAGAGGCATTCGCCGTTGGCGTCGGTGGTGCACGTGTCCATATCGCCGTAGGCGTTGGTGATGATCATGGGCACGCCCGGCCACGCGGGCTCGCCCGGGTCTTGTACGCCGTCGCCATCTACATCCTCGAACTTGTTGATCTGCAAAAAGCCCAGCTTGCGGTTGGCGAAGGTGACGGTGACTGTGTCGCCGGGCGCGACCGTGGCGGTAAATTCATCGCTGATGGTGGGGATGGTGTTGGGGAGCAGGATCTCCGTCACCGTGTAGAGTCCTTCTGGGATCAGTTGGAAGCGGCACTGGCCCTGCTGATCAGTGGTGCAACTGTCGGTGTCGCCATATTTGTTTTCATAGACGACATTGATGCCGGGCCAGACATCTTCGCCCGGGTCCTGCATCCCGTTGTCGTTGAGGTCTTCGAACTTGACGACGACCAACTCGCCCACCCCCTGATTGCCGAAGCTCACGGTGCTGGTGACGCCCGATGTAACAACCACGGTTTGGACCGCGGGCGTGGTCATCTGGTAGCCGTTGGTCGCGGTTTCGGTGATGGTCCATTCGCCCACGCACAGCCCCGGCCATGCCAGGACGCCGTCAGCGCCGGTCTCGCCCGACGCGGTCTGGCCGCAGGGGGCGCTGGCCTCGAAATGCACGCCCGACAGCGGGCCTTCGCCAGGGTCTCGCACGCCGTCGCCGTCCCTATCGTGAAATTTGGTCACTTCGATGCCGCCGGGGAAGGTGGCGTTGCCGAAAAACAAGGTCGTCGTCATCCCCGCCTGCACCGCCGCGGATTGTATTGTGGTGGTGGTGGGGATGGTTCCCAAAGGCACGATCTCGGTGACCGTGTAGGTGGCCGTTCCCAGTTGCTCGAACAGGATCTCGCCGGCGCTGTTGGTTTGCGTCAGCAATTCCGTATCGGTGAAAGGGGCGGGGAACTGGATGCGGAAGGTGACGTTGGCCACCCCTGGCTCGCCAGGGTCTCGCACGCCGTTGAGATTGAGGTCATCGAATTTAATGATCTGCAATCGCCCCGCCTGGTCATCCACGAAAAAGATGGTCTCCCCGTCGATTACCTCCCCCGAGCCCGAGCTGTACGCTACCCTGGCGGTGTAGCGCTCGAAGGGCAGAGACGCGGGCGTGGTGTAGGTGACGGGCAGGGTATAGACGAAGGTGTAGGGGCCGAGCAAGCCTGGTGGGGATGTATAGGTCGCCTGGGTGATGACGACGTTATCCTGATTGACCATGGTGAACACCGTCTGCATGGGGGTCTGCTGGGTGTCGGGCGTGATCACCCAGGTGATCTGCTCCTGTTCTCCAGGGAGAAGCGTGGCCGAAGCTCCGGGGTCGGCCTGGATCACGACGGTGGCGTTGGGCGCGGCCAGGGCAAAATAGCCGATGCTCAACAGCAACAACAAGGCTCCAAACGCCGTCAGGATGCGCCCTATGATCTGCAAGCGGGGGAAGGAAACAACTGTTGGGGGAAACATCGAACGGGTCTCCTATGGGGGGAAACGGAGAGAAAGACGCCGGGAAATGTATGAGCGCTGCAACCAACA
>DUEQ01000067.1 GCA_011192085.1 Caldilineae bacterium | reverse complement strand
TATTCGTTCATATTCCACCTTCGCCCTCTTTGAGAAACTTTTGACACCGATGGCCTCCTGGATGATCTCTGAGAGCGGGACCAGGTGTTCAAAGGGGAGAGCATTCTCTGGGACATAGCCCTCCTCCCTGTCTGCAAGGGCGAGCGCCCTGTGCATCACTCCCATGGTAAGTGGACGGCCGCACCTGGGGCATCTGCCCTTAAGTCTCTCGGCCTCTTTGGGCGAAAGAGCGATGCCGCATGACCTGTGACCGTCCCAGTGATACTTGCCCTCCTCCGGGAAGAATTCAATGGTGCCCACCATTCCCTTATCCGGATGGCGTATTGAATCAAACATAGCCTTTTGTGTGAGTTCACACGAGAAGCAATTGGCTTCACGTCCGATTTTTTGCGGTGAGTGTGCATCCGAGTTGGACACGAGGGTGAAGCGGTCCAGGGCAGACCACATCCAGTTCATGGGGGGGTCTGAGGAGAGCCCCGTCTCCAGCGCAAAGATGTGCTCGGTCTCCTCTTCAAAACACTCTTCAATGGAATCGAAACCGGATTTTGCACCGTAGAGCGAGAACCATGGTGTCCATATGTGTGCCGGGATCACCAGGAAATCATCTGAAGAGTCCCTGACTATCCTCACCAGATCCTTGGCGGGAAAGCCGAAGATGGGACGGCCGTCTGAAGAGCAATTTCCAAGCCGCTTCAAGTATCCCAGGATGGTCTCCGCCTCCTTCAGGTCAGATACCATGATCACCGTGTGGATCCGGCGTGTGCTCCCGTGCCACGAGAAGATATTGGATATCTCTGCAGTGAGACAAAATCTTGTGCCGTCAGGGTCGTCTTCCAGGTGATAGAAGCCGTCAGGCCCTTTTCGGAGACACTCCTTGAGTTCTTTCAAGTAGCCCGGATGAGTAAAGTCGCCTGTCCCCACGACTTTTATACCCTTCATCCTGGCATATTGGTTGAGACGGGGTGGCGTCATCTCCTGGCTGGTGGCCCTGCTATACCTGGAATGAATGTGGAGATCCGCGATAAAGTTCACCCGTTCCCATGGTATGTGGAATTTGCGTCTTTCCTTCAATTTCTTCCTCCCAGAAGGGCCCGTCGTTCGTCCTGGGTGACGTCCGTCTCCATCAAGGCCTCTGGCATGGGTGATTCGACGCGATCCCGGCCCTCCCTTTTTGCCTTGTAGAGATATGTATCAGTGGCATGGACGAACTCGTTCAGGTCCCAGAGACTGGTGGAGGTGTAAGTGTTGACCCCCAGGCTCGCGGTGACCTCGATACGAGTTCCTCTATATATGAATGGGTGTTCCTTCAAT
>DUEQ01000066.1 GCA_011192085.1 Caldilineae bacterium | reverse complement strand
TAGAAGGTGAGATTTTTCAGCGACAATCCGCGGAAATCCGCCGTATCAGGTCATCCGCGGGGAATTCGAACGTGCTCCACATGGACATCGCCATGAAACAGCAGGAAAGTTCATAACAGGCGCTAGACCATCGCCAGCAGGAGGGTGAGGGTGAGTACGCTGGCCAGGGTGGAGAAGAGGACGGTGGAGGTGACGAAGTCGGGCAGGAGGTCGTATTCCAGGGCGATGATGCTGGTAAGCACAGCCGCGGGCATGCCCGATTGCACGATGGCTGTGGCCCGGGACGCCCCCTCCACGCCGAAGATCAGGGCCAACAGCGCGGCCGCCACGGGGCCGCCCAACAGGCGCGCTCCGCTCGCAACCCACACATCCCGCTCCAACCGCAGTCCCGTGCTCGATGCAAGCTGGACGCCCAGGGCGACCAGCATCACTGGGATCATGGCCGCCGCTAGCAGGCTGATGATGCGCTCGATGGGGAGGGGGATGGCCGCGCCTGTGCGGGCGAAGAAGAAGGCCGGGATCATGGCCAGTAGGGCTGGGGTCTTGAGGACCGAAAGCGCCGCGCTGAGCCCGCCGCCCCGTACATATCCGGCCGCGCCTACGCCCACCACGAATGCACTGAGGCTGATGGTGAGGAAATAGATGGTGGCGGGGATGAGCGCGTCGCCACCCAGGCGGAATTCGATAAGGGGCAGGCCGAAGTTGCCCACATTGCCGAAGCTGGCGATGAGTGCGAACGCGGCGATGACGGGCTTGGGGCGTCGTAGCAGCAGGGCAACGCCCGCGCCCAGCATGGCGGTGACCAACACGATGGCGATGCCCAACCCCACCATGCGTCCCAACTCGCCAGCTTCCACCTGCGCTTTGCTGATCACATCGAATACGAACGCGGGGATGAAGAGATAATAGGCCGAGCGACTGAGGGTGCGGGCCTCTAACTTCAGCCTGGGCCCGGCCACATAGCCGATGCCCACCAGACTGAAGACAGGCGTAATGACGGTGACGAAGATATCGATGAGTTGAAGGAACATGTTTGTCTGGGAGCGTGATGCAATGGGCGATGGAGGAGCTCTGATTTTTTCTT
>DUEQ01000065.1 GCA_011192085.1 Caldilineae bacterium | reverse complement strand
TTTTGTTCATTGTAAGGATGGCAGGGGATTTGTCAAAGTGACTGCCAGGTCGCGCCAACATAGCCTCCCAACAGCCTGAAATCTCAAAATAATCGTCCTTCGCCGCCCAACCAAGGTGGGGGCTCATCCGTGTGACGGGGGGGATGGGACGCAATCCGGCGTTTGGGACAAGCGGCCTCGCCTTCGCCCGCGAGCCAGCGTTGGGCCGTGTCCGCCAGGTCGGCCAGGGGGGCTTTGCATAAGGTCACGTCGGGCAGGGATTCCAGGAAGAGCCGTCCATAGCGCTTGCTCAGCAGGCGCTTGTCCAACAGGACGGCAATGCCTCGGTCGCTGGTGGAGCGGATGAGCCGCCCGAAGCCCTGGCGCAGGTTGAGGATGGCTTCGGGCACGGAAAACTGGTAGAAGGGGGAGTCGAAGGTCTCTGAGCGGGCGGAGATGATGGGGTCGTTGGGCACGGCAAAGGGTAGCTTGGTGATGACCAGCGCGCTCAAGGCCTCGCCCTGGACGTCCACGCCCTCCCAAAAGCTGCGGGTGCCCAGGATGACGGCACGATCGGTCTCGCGGAACGCGGCCAGGATCTGCTGGCGCGAGCCGCCCTCGCCCTGGACGAAGAGGGTGAATCCCGCCTCCTCCAGCAAGGGGCGCAGGGTCTCGGCCACGCTCTTAAGCTGGGCGTAGGAGGTGAACAGGGCCATGAGTCGTCCCTGGGTGGCCAGGCTGAGCTGGATGATGGCGTCCTCTACTTTGCCCTGGTAGTCGGGGCGGTTGGGTTCGGGCATGTCGGTGGGGATGTAGACCAACGCGTTGCGCTTATAATCGAAGGGGCTTTCCAGGGCCAGCTCCTCCACCTCGAACGCGTTAAGCCGACCTCGGATGTAGTCGAAGCTATTGGCCGTGCGCAGCGTCGCCGAGGTGAGCACCACGGTGTCCTTCTGACGGAAGATGTGCTCCTCGATAATGCCGCCTACGTGCAAAGGCGCCCGATTTAAGGTCAGGCTGCCGTTGAATTTGGAGCGCCGCACCCAGTAGATGGCGTTGTCGTCGGGCTCCAGCGTGAGCTCATGGCCCACGGCCAGGGCCTCGGCCACCGATTCCCACATCGCGGTCAGCTCCGCCTCCAGGTCCTCCCGTTCGGGCATGGGATAGTTGCCCAGGTCGCCCAGGGTTTTGATGAGGTGGTCGAGATCGCTGATGAACGCGTTGAGAATGTATGCCAGATTATCCCAGATGATCTCCACATCCACCCATGCGGGCTGCACCCGCACGCTCTTGGTGATGCGCAGGCGCAAGTCGTATAAGGTGTTGTCGTATTGTCGCCCGAAGTGTTGCATGAGAAAGCGGTCCAGGGCGTCCATGTACTCGGCGATGTGCATGTCCAGCGCGGGGATGGCCGCGGTCAGGCGACGGGTGTAATCGGTGATGCGGTCGGCCTTGTCTGAGGGAACGCCCGCGCGGCGCACCGCGGTGATCGCGTCTGCGAGCAGGCCCGCGGTGGGCGTCTCGCCTCCCACTGGGGCTAATTCCCGCAGTTTCGTCACGAAAGAGGCGTGGTCCACACTGGCCGTGAGCGCGTGGGTGGCCGCGTTCTCCAGATGATGGGCCTCGTCCACGATGAGATGCTGATAGTCGGGCAGGACGCCGCCTTCAGTGGCAATGTCGGAGAGGAGGAGGGCGTGGTTGACGATGATGAGATGCGCGGCCTCGGCCCGGTTGCGGGCTTTGTAAAAGTAGCAGGGTTGGGATGATTCCATGCCGCAGCGGGCGGAGGAGCAGGTGTGGGGGTCGGAGCAGACCCGCTGCCACACGGCCCGCTCCGCCGCGTTGACCAGGGTGAGCTCGCTGACGTCACCTGTTTCGGTGGTAGGCAGCCACAAAAGGATGCGGGCCAGCACGCTGACCTCCACCGGGGTGAGATCGGGCCGGGCCATGAGCTTTTGCAGGCGGCGAGGGCAGAGATAGTTGCTTCGGCCCTTCATCACCGCGGCCTTGAAGTCGAAGGGCAGGATGGCGTGCAGATCGGGCAGGTCTTTATGATAGAGCTGGTCTTGCAGGTTGATGGTGTTGCTGGAGACCACGACCTGCTGACCCGTGTTCACCGCCCAAGCCAGAGCGGGGATAAGGTAGGCCAACGACTTGCCCGTGCCTGTGCCCGCTTCGATAAGAAGGTGGCGGCTGTGGTTGAACGCGTCCGCCACAGCCCGCAGCATGGCCACTTGCGGCTCCCGATATTCGTAATGCTCGAAGTAGGCGTCGAACGGCCCGCCCGGTTCCAGCAGCGCGGCCAGCGCGTCCACATCGAGGGGCTCAGGATGCTCCGCCGGGATCAGCGGCTGCTCGCGTCGAAAGAGCGGGCCTTTATCCAGAGGGGTCTTCTCCACCTGCCGCCGTCCCATCCCCCGACGAAGCTGCTCCTTCAGCGCCTCCTCGAACACGATGGTCAAAGGCCAGTTCGCGATCTGCCCCATGCGCACGATCTGCTCCAAGGTCTTAGTAGGGACGTCCAGCAGCTTCTGCCGCATGGCCTCGAAGATGTGCATGCTGGCCTCGGCGTCGTCATAGGCCCGATGCGCGTTCTCCAGGCTCACGCCCAGATGCTCCGCGATGCGTCCCAGCTTATAACTGGAAAGGCCGGGCAGGGTGATCAACGCCAGCTCGAAGGTGTCCAGTTGGAGGTTGTAGTTAAACAAGTCATTGGCCCGGAGAAAATCCACGTCGAAGGCGATGTTGTGCCCAACCACGGGCGCATCGCCCACGAAGGTTCGGAACGCGGACGCCACCCGATTCAGGGGCGGGGCTGCATCCGCCTCTGTCTGACTGATGCCTGTCATCTGCTGGATGGCGCGAGGGATGGGACGGCCGGGATTGACCACCTGACTGAATTTTTCCAATATCTCGCCATCTCGGAAGCGCACCGCGCCCAGCTCGATAATGGCGTCTTTTTCGGGGTTGAGCCCTGTGGTTTCCAGGTCCAGGGCGACGTAGATTCGGGACATGAATAAGTGAAAAGTGGAGAGGGAAAAATGTCCGTCCCACGTCAGAAAGTGGTGTGGCCCCATTCTGACGTGGGACGTTTCACGCTTGACGGAAGCTCGCAAAGGAAGGATGAGTCATGCTTGCATACAGGATGAGACATGGGGCATTCACCTCCCCCAGTATAGCACAGCCGTCCGAGGGCGCGCGATTTCCGACCTTCTCGTCCTATTCCTTCTGATTCTCACCACATCCCCATCTTCCGATACCAGACTGTCTCGCGGCGGGCCGCGGCCAGCAAATCCCTCTGGGGCATGCCCAGCTCCTCCACCGCCCGCCGCGGGTTGCAAGTCAGGCGTTGGGGCGACGTGCCGCGCGGGGCCTCTCGCCCTCGTGGCGGGGGCGTCGTCTTCAGCAATCGGCGCAACTGCCGCTTCCAGCGGGATTCGGGCGGGGGCGGCGCGGGCTTGCCGCTGGCCCGGGCCAGCAGATCGATGAATGCCCCCTGGCTGAGATTGCCCTCCATGTGGCCCAGGATGTACTTGCGGCCCGGTCGCCCCTGCTCCAGCGCCCGGATCATGCCCGCGGCCACATCCTCCACAGGCGTCCAGTTGATGCCGCCGGGAAGATAGCGTAGCGGGCGGTCGTGGAGGAACGCCAGGACCTTTTGCCCGCTGGCCGTGGGCCGCCAATCGCCCGGGCCCAGCATGGCGGCAGGGTGTACGACCACGATGGGCGCGCCTTCTGCGGCCAGCTCCAGCGCGATCGCCTCCCCCGCACGCTTGCTCAACACATACGCGGAGGGATTGGGCAGGTTGAAGGGCGTCTCTTCGGTGGCCAGGGAGCCATCCTCGGGCTGGCCAATCGCGCCGATGGTGCTGGTATGCACGATGCGGGCCACGCCCGCGTCCAGCGCCGCCTCCAGGATGAGCCGCGTCCCCTCCACATTGACCGCCTCCATGTGAGGGATGCGTTCAGGGTCGTGGGTGTAGCTGGCCGCGACGTGAAAAAGCGCGTCACAGCCCTTCAGCGCCTTGTGCCAGGTTTCGGGCTGCAACAGATCCCCCACCACCCGCTCCACCTCGGGCATCTCCTGCAGGAGGATGTCGTTGCTCCCCTCGCGGATCAGCCCGCGCACCACATGCCCCTGTTCCAGGAGCTGTCGGGCCAGGTGCGCGCCTAGAAAACTGTTGATTCCTGTGACAAAGACACGCATCAGGGTTGGGTCAGACTAAGCAAATCCAGATTTACCCACAGATTCACGGCATCCACCGAGGGGGGCGGGAAGGGCGCGCGGCGGAAGAGGAGCCAGTAGATGGCCTGGTTCGTGGTGGCGACGTCGGTCACATCCCAATCGGTCAACATCTCGAATCGCTGGCCCGCGTAGCCATCCAGAACCAGCTCTCGCTCGGCTGGCGCCATGATGATGGGGGGAGGGCCGTCGTCCGGGATGGCGTCCACTATTTGCATGTCCTCCGCCTGGCGGAAATACCACTGGATGAGTTCATCCGACTGGCTGCCGGGGAGCAGCGCCACGGTCACGGCCCAGCGGTCCCCCCGTTGCTGTTGGCTGAGGTCGCCGTACACGCGCACGAGGTTTTTCACGTCGGGCAAGGCCTCGGTGGGATAGGCGCGGGCCAGGGTGGGCAGCGTGTGATTGAATCCCAGGCTCCACAGGGAGCCCAGGCCGAAAAGGGTCGTGAGGATGAGGGCAGCGATGAGCAGGCCCGACCGCACCTCTCGCCAGCCGATGAAAAAGATAAATACCCCGGTCATGATCAGGGCGAGGAGCATGGACGCGCCAAAGATCATCAGGCGGTCGAACTGACCCGTATGTGCGAAGGAGGCCAGGGCGTAGGCCGAGAGGAACGCCAGCAGCGTGAGCATGGCCACATACAGGATCTCTTCTACGCTGTGGAAGCTGAGATCGCCTTTGCGGGCCAGATGGACGAGGAGCGCAGCCGCGGGCAGGGCCAGGAAGAGCGCCGCCGCGGCCCGGCTGGCGGTGAACTCGGGCCCCTGGAAGATGGCGATGAGTCCAGCGAGCATGGCGGCCAGGGCCAGCGTGCGGTAGGTTCCGCCCGCCCGCAAACCCCAGACGACGCCCATCAGTCCACATGCCGAGATCAATGGTTCATCCACTGCCAGGCGGATGAATCCCTCCAGCAAAGGCGTAGGCGCGAGGGTGAAGGCGCTCAGCCAGTGGGTGAGGTTGATGGCGGCCAGGCCCAACGCATCGAACCGCATCATGAACAGAGTCCCGCCCAAGATGAGCGTCACCGCGAAGGTCATCCAGTCGTCTGCCGCGGGCGCGGGCCGAGGCTTGGCGGAGCGCAACGTCAGGAGGAAGATGAGCGCCAGGGGAGGGAGGGCGCTGAAGCCCGCAGGTCCGCTGAGGAGCAGCGTCGCGGCCGCCGCGACGACGATCTTCCAGCCGCCTTGCCTGCCCTCGACCAGCATCGCCAGCCCGGCCAACGCCGCGGCTGCGGCCAGTAGCGCGAAGGCCGCGCTATCCCCGCGGCGGGCCAACGCGTTGATGGCAGGGGACAGGGTGATGAGCGCGGCCGCGACGAGCGCGGGCCAGCGCCCCAGCCAGCTTCGGGCCGCGTACAGCGCCAGGGGGATGAGCCCCGCAGCGGTGACGGGCCAAAATCGAGCCGAGGCGTCGGTCGCGCCCGCCACGAAGAAGGTCAGGCTCTGGAGGGTGAATAGCAGGGGCTGGCCCGCGTCCAGCGCAGGGTGCAGGCCTTGGGCCTGCTGCCAGGCCCGCA